>DATBWY010000034.1:0-13349 GCA_036514555.1 Candidatus Subteraquimicrobiales bacterium | reverse complement strand
CTTCGACCTCGTTTAACAAATCAGATAGCTTCGGAAAAGCTTTGGTGTCATAGATTTGAGCGACCGTCTTAGCTTTGGCAAAATCTGTATCAAAAACTCCTATTAGCTCCGCCTCTTTCATGGCTTTATAAACTCTGGCGTGGTGAGTTCCCATCGAACCAGTACCGATAACGCCAACTCTCATCTAAATCTCCTTTATGGTAGCGGCGATATAATCCAGATTTTGCCGGGAGACTCCTGGATGAGCCGGTAAAGACAGTACTTCATTGGAGACCTTTTCCGAGACGGGTAGTTCCTCGTGGTCGTAGCCCAAACGTTTGTATAGAGGCTGGTTGTGCAGGGGAAAGCGATAATATACTCCTGTCATAATCCCTTTTCCCGTCAAATATCGGGCAACTTTGTTCCGGCTTTTTCCAAAATCTTTGTTTACTCTGACCGTATATTGGTGAAAAACGTGCTTTCTTCCCTTACACACCGTTGGAGTGGAAACACCTTTTATCTCTTTTAATTTATCACTAAGATAAAGGGCGTTATTTACCCTTGTGCTATTGAAGTCATCCAATTTTTCTAACTGTTTAATCCCTAAAGCCGCGCCGATCTCGGTCATTCGAAAATTGAAGCCGAGCAAGTCACACCGATCTTTGTCAAAAGATCCATGATTTCTTAACTGTCTTATTTTTAGGGAAATCTTTTCGTCATTCGTTGTAACCATTCCCCCTTCCCCCGTAGTCATATTCTTGGTGGGGTAAAAAGAAAACGCCCCGGTTCCGAAGGAACCCACTTTTTTGCCTTCATACTCCGCTCCGTGGGATTGACAAGCGTCTTCAATGACGAAGAGATTATTATCCTCGGCAACTTTCATTATTTGCCGCATATCAGCCGGTTGCCCAAAAAGATGCACCGGAATAACCGCCTTAGTTTTTTCGGTAATTTTTTCCTCAATTTTTTGAGGATCAATGTTAAAATCAACTTCCGTTATGTCCGCGAAGACTGGCTTTGCCCCTGAAAGAAGTATGGCATTGGCGGTGGCGACAAAGGTAAAGGGGGAGGTGACAACTTCGTCACCCACTCCGATGTTGTGAGCTATTAGACTAAGATATAAAGCGGCGGACCCCGAGCTTACAGCAATCGCTTCCTTTACTCCGAGGTATTCCCCAAACCGTTCTTCGAACTGTTCTGTCTTCCCGCCTTGGGTAAGAACTCCCGATTTTATCACCTCTGCCGCCGCTTTAATTTCCTCTTCACTTAGGCAAGGTTTGGCGATGGGGATCATTTCTCAACCAACGCGTAGATATTTTTTGGGATTTCCACAACTTCGCCGCACTTAATGCACTTCATTCTGACCACATTATCTTCCTTCTGACCTCGCCCAAGCTTCTGGCCACACTTGGAAACAAAACCCTTGAGTTTAGCGGGATTTCCAAAAACTAGGCCATAGTCAGGAACATTGTGAGTAACAACACTTCCTGCCCCCACCAAGGCGTATCTTCCTACAGTAAGCCCACAAATTATAGTAGCGTTGGCACCGATAGAAGCTCCCTTTTTCACCGAGGTCTTAAGCAACTCCCAATCTTGGTTAAAAGCTCGGGGGTACAAATCATTAGTGAAAGAAACCTGGGACCCAATTATTACATCGTCCTCGATAGTAACGCCCTGGTAGACCGAGACATAATTTTCTACTTTCACTCGATTGCCAATTCGAACCGCTTTGTCTATGTAAACGCCTTTGGCCAAAACGCAGCTGTTTCCAACTTTTGCTTCTTCTCTGACCTGAGCCTGGTGCCAAACTTTGGTCCCCGGACCTACTTTTGCCTCCGGCGAAACGTCCGCCGTCGGGTGGATTTGGGTTTCTTCGGTCAATTTTCCTCCGTCAACGCTTATTCGGTAGTGTATTTATATGAGGGCGGGTCATAATATTTTTGTTCTAGGTCGTCTTCAGGCTCCGGCTTGCGCGCGGCTACTCGTTCGCATCTCAAAGTGCCACCCCGCAGTTGCGGGGTGCGGCAACATACTTGGCTTGCTTAACGCCGCGCTCGGAGTCGCCCCTTAGTCGACCTAGGGAAACGCAAATTTAAATAATGCCCACGCTCATTTATATAAGGTTTATTAGATAAAAGGAGAGGTTTTCCTTCAATTGGGGAAGGACTTCACGGTGGAGTGCGAACGTTTACTACGCTAGGGTATATATGTTGAAGATTTTTTGAAAGATTGGTGGTATTTAGTTTTTATTTTCCGGACTTTTGTTTTCTGGATTTTTATTTTCCAGATTTTTGTTGATGACCCGAGCGGCCGTACGGCCGGCTCCCATCGCCAAGATAACCGTGGCTGAGCCGGTCACAATATCTCCTCCAGCATAGACCTTTTCGAGACTGGTCTTGCCAACGTCGTCTGCCTCGATATAGCCCCATTTGTTAAGTTTCAAATCTGAGGTGGTTGAGGGAACAAGAGGATTTGCCCGGGTGCCAATGGCCATGATTACCGCGTCAACATCGATTACACTTTCAGAGCCGGGGATAGGGATGGGACGGCGACGTCCGCTCTCGTCTGGTTCGCCCAATTCCATCTTCACGCACTTGATGCCGGTGACAAAATTGTCTTTTCCTAAAATTTCGACCGGATTGGTTAAGGTCTGAAAGATAATCCCTTCTTCTTGGGCGTGATGGACCTCTTCAATGCGAGCCGGCATTTCTTCTTCGCTTCGTCGGTAAACAAGATAGACCTTCTCAGCTCCAAGACGGAGGGCCGTTCTGGCCGAATCCATTGCCACATTCCCGCCGCCTACGACCGCAACCTTCTTTGCTCTTTTGATCGGGGTATCATATTCCGGAAAAAGATACGCTTTCATTAAGTTGACCCGGGTTAAAAACTCGTTGGCGGAATAAACTCCGTTGAGGTTTTCTCCGGGAATATTCATGAACAAAGGCAATCCCGCTCCGATTCCCAAGAATACCGCGTCAAAGTCGTTCAAAAGTTCCTTTACGGTGATGAGCTTCCCCACAACGGTATTGGTTTTAATTTCGACGCCCATTTTTTTAAGCCCTTCGATTTCTGACTGAACAATTTTCATGGGCAAACGAAATTCCGGTATGCCATAGGTAAGAACGCCTCCTGGTTCGTGAAGAGCCTCAAAAATTACCACTTTGTGCCCTTGCTTGGCAAGATCGCTGGCAATTGTTAAACCGGCCGGACCCGCTCCGACCACGGCAACTTTTTTACCCGTAGATTTGGTAACCACGACCGGAACTGTTACTTTTCCAGCCAACTCTTTATCCGCCGCAAATCGCTCTAATCTGCCGATCGCGACCGGTTCAAACTTCTTTGCTAGTACGCAAGCCGCTTCGCACTGGTCCTCTTGAGGACAAACCCGGCCACAAACAGCCGGCAAAATATTAGTCTCCTTTATCCGGCGAATCGCTCCCTCAAAATCCTTTTCCTTAAGCCGGGCGATGAAGCCCGGAATGTCAACTTCTACCGGACAACCCTTAACACAGGGTGGATTCTTGCATTGTAAACAGCGTTCCGCCTCTAAAATCGCTTGCTCATCAGCGTATCCCAGAGCCACTTCTTCAAAGTTCTTAATCCGTTTTTTTGGGTCTTGCTCCGACATTTTTACCTTGTCGGGCCTGATTTTAGTCTTGGTTTTTTCCGCCACCCTGACTCCTTCCCACGGTCTCCCTTAGCTTCTCACCTTGCTCTACTAATCGACACTGATACCGTTCAAAGGCGTGCTTTTCTTCTGCTTGATATAGTCCCTGCCGGCCCATAAGTAGGTCCCAGTCAACCTGGTGCCCATCAAAATCGGGCCCTTCAACACAGGCAAACTTAGTCTCACCACCCACGGTTACGCGGCAACCGCCGCACATTCCGGTCCCATCGATGATAATCGGGTTTAAGCTTACTAAAGTTTTTATGCCAAAAGGTTTGGTGGTAAGCGAGACAAACTTCATCATAATGGCCGGCCCCACGGCCATCACCAAATCCACCTTGTTCCTTTCGATTTCCTTATGTAACACTTCGGTGACGAGACCCTTGTGTCCCTTACTTCCGTCATCTGTTGACACAAGAACTTCGTCGCAAACCGAGGCTAACCTGTCTTCGAAGATGAGAAGATCTTTGTTGCGAGCTCCGAGAATGGCGGTGATTTTGTTACCGGCTTTTTTATAGGCCTTAGCGACAGGGAATAGAGGAGCCGCTCCAAAACCGCCCCCTACCACGATCACGTGGCCGACTTTTTCAATGGGAGTGGCGTGTCCTAAGGGCCCCACGACATCTAAAATGGTGTCGCCGGTCTCATAGGCGCTGAACTCGTGAGTCGTCTTTCCTAGAGCCATTACCACTAAGGTCAGAGTTCCTTTTTCCGGGTCAAAATCGGCCAATGATAAAGGAATTCTTTCTCCGTACTCGTGCAAACGCAAGATAATAAACTGGCCCGCTTGGGCCCGCTTCGCTATCTCTGGAGCCTCAACCTCGAAAAGAGTCGTCCCTTCGGTTAAAGTTTCTTTTTTTACAATCTTAAACATGACTAATTCTCCTTACACTTAGTCTTTCTTGGAGATAGTTGTATTTTAAGGCCCTTATCAAACTCTTAAGGCGTCAGTTTTGATCGAATATGTTGATCGAATATGTTGTTGATTATAAGCAAATATTGGCATTTTTCATAGACCTAACCAACCGGTGAATCTAGGTTAAATCAGTGACTTTTCGCTTTGCCCTAACTCCTTCAGGAGCGCTTTCTGCAAAAGGCTGATTTTTTCGGCAAAATCTTTGTCGGCAACAAAAGCCGATTTTCCCTCCAGAGACGCTCCCCGAACACTGGCCGAATAGGGAACAGACCCTAAAGTTTTGAAATCTTTTAAAGCAGAAACAATTAACTGTTCCTGCTTCTCGTTTTCCACCTTATTCATGATTAAAAAAACTCTTTTAACCCCAATATCCTTTGCTAGCTGTTTAATGGTTTTGGCAGTCTGAATGCTTCTAATATCGGGTTCTACCACCACTAATAAGGCATCTACTCCTTCAGTGGTCCCTCTTCCTAAATGCTCAAGGCCCGCCTCCATGTCCATTATCAAGAATTCATCTCGCTGAAGTAACATGTGCCGCAAAAGGGCTCTAAGAAGGGCGTTCTCCGGACAAACGCACCCGGTTCCGCCGTGAGTAACCGTACCCATAACCAGTAGCCTTACTCCGTCTATCTTAAGACCCAACTTTTCCGGAATGTCATCCACCCGGGGATTGAGCTTAAAATAAGAACCAACGCTTCCTGGTTTTGCTCCGGTTCTTTCCTCAATCAATTTATCCCGGTGGGTAAGGGGAATTATTTCTTGATCTGGTGAAACACCTAAGGCCAGGGCTAAATTAGAATCAGGGTCGGCGTCGATTGCCAAAACTTTAAAATTTTGCTGGGCAAAAATCTGAGCAAGACCCGCAGCTATTGTGGTCTTACCCACGCCTCCCTTTCCACTTACCGCGATCTTCACAAAAACTCCTTAGACCTAAGATGCGTATATAGACGGCGAGTTAGCTAAAACGTACTCTTGGGTTAAAGACAAACGGGCGGGGGTTCTATGCTTGCATCAAAAAATTTTTTAAATCACGTAAGAAGATAGATCGATGATATATATTATCTTGACCGAAGGTCTCGTTTTTTCCCCGCCTATCGGTGCCTAAAGTCTCCCCAAAACCGAAATAGACAACCTAGCTCATTATACTCCAAACTTTACTCGCTGCCTAGTGCTTTGCGGACCGGGAAGTGCCTTAAATTTGTAACTTTTTCCCAGCTCGCGTGGCCCAGTTACAGAGGGTTTTGAACTCTACCGCAATAGGGCCCGTTGGAAGAACACCACTCTTACTTACACGCTTGCCAGGGGACGTTCTACCTGATCAATTTCCCACTTGCCACAGCGCCCACCCCAGCAGGCCAGAGTTTTCCCTTCAACCTGGATTTTTACAATCTCGCAGTTATTGGCGCAACTTCCGCAGAAGAAGCTCGAAGTTTCATAGTTAATGTCGGCGGTTGAAAAACCTTTGAACTTTGATTCACCGCCGTTTGCCACTCTTTCGCGGGCCAAAATGGCGCCGCCGATAGCTCCCATAATACTATGATGGCCGGGCACGTTCACCGGTGTTTCAAGGGCTTCCTCAAAAGCCTTTTTTATGCCCGCATTCGCAGCTACTCCTCCCTGAAACACAATGGGAGTGAGAATTTCTTTTCCCTTACCCACGTTGTTGAGATAATTTCTCACCAGGGATTCACAAAGACCGTATATTATCTCTTCAATACGGTAACCCATTTGTTGTTTATGGATCATATCAGACTCGGCAAACACGGTGCAGCGTCCGGCGATCTGCACCCCAGACTCGGCTTTGAGGGCGTGAACCCCGAAATCTTCAATGGGAATTCCGAGTCTTGCCGCTTGATGATCAAGAAAAGAACCGGTGCCGGCGGCGCACACAGTGTTCATGGCAAAATCAACCACTACACCGTTTCTCAAAAGAATTATTTTGGAATCTTGGCCACCGATCTCTAAAACCGTTTTAACTTCCGGCACCACAGTACTGGCCGCGACCGCGTGGGCCGTGATTTCATTTTTGACGATATCGGCCCCGACTATCACGCCGCTAAGATAACGGGCTGATCCGGTCGTGCCCACCCCTTTGACCTCCAAATTTGGCGGGAGGTCCTTTTGAAGTTCCTGGAGACCCTTTTTAACCGCCAAAATAGGTTGCCCCTGGGTGCGCCGGTATACGTAGGCCAGCACTTCATTATTTTTGTCTATTAAGACCAAATTGGTGCTCACGGAGCCAACATCCACACCAAGATAAACTTCCACCATAACCTCCAGTCAAGAGCCAAGGGGCTTGGGTCAAAGGAGTTTGAATTTCATGAGCTATGACTCATGACCCTTGAGTTCATTTTTTGTTTTCTTTTTGAATATAGCAAGTCAATAAAGGCCTCTAACCGAGTTACCACTCCGGCCTTTCCGGTCTGCTCGTCAATTACCAAACTAAGGATAGGAATCCCCAAGTCTTTGGTTATTTTGGGAAAAATGCTTTTGGCAATGGTCTCGGGCATACAGGTAAAAGGGAAAAGATGAATTACGCCGTCAAAACCCTCCTCGACAAACTTGACAATGTGCCCGACGGTAGCTTGACCTTCTCCTCCAACAAAATGGGAAAGATAGGGTTGAGCCGCTTTGGCGACCTCTTTGTCGCTTAGACCCAAGACCGGATTTTCACCCGATGGTCCTATCCAGTCGGTAAGATAAACAGAGCGATGGACATAGATGCCTCTGGTGCCTAAAAACTCTTCGATATCAAAGTTTATGAACGGCTCCAGCACCACGTAAAATTCGCCCACGATCCCCACCTTCAGCGGAGACCGGGTTTCGTCCTTGGCCACCTGATCTAAAAGGGTAAAAGAGTCTTTTTTAGCGCTGTCTATTTGGGATGAGGTGAAAGCATTCTCAAAGAGTCTTTGGCACTTTTTATACGCTTTCGAGGTCTCGCCGATATTTTTCTCGTAAGCTCTCACCTCAAGTACCTTTTTTTGCACCTCATCTAGGGTCTTTCCCTTGTAATAACAGGCCCGAATAATTTCCCAAAGCTCCCAGGTGGATTTGTGAGGAGCCATAAATTTAAATTGACCCACAAAATCTTTGATGCTAGATAAAGGGGGTTCTACTATTATCATCTCAAATTTATGTCCAAGGGCCTTAAGAATCTTTTTTTGAACCTCGGCGTAGTAACCAAAACGGCAAGGCCCGGTACCGCCGGCCATAATCAGGGTATCCGCTCCATTCTCCATGGCCTCGATAAAATTACCGATGGTAATTTTCAGCGGGAGGCATGCAAATTCGGGCCCGTATTGAACACCTAGCCGGACTGTTTTGGTGGAAATTGGGGGTGGAGGAACAGCCTCAACATCCAGGCGCCGACACAAATCGGTAATCAACAACTCAATTGTTCCCATTAACGGAAAAGTAACTTTCATCTTAAAAAGGAGTCAGTTAATGTCAGTTAAAAAGTTGAAAAGATTAGGTTTTTATGAGACTAATTCAGGCTGGCTTTTTTTCGACGGGTGAGCATGTCGATAAAAGCTTCCAAACGAGTTACCAGCCCTGTTTCCGCGGAGTGCTCATCAATAACCAGCGACATAATAGGAATGTCCTCGTTCATCTTGCCTTCTTGCTCAATTAGAACCTGGATGAGCGAGTCGGGACCGCAAGCAAAGGATAAAACATAAATTATGCCGTCAACTTTTCTCGTTCGCAGCCAGTTAAAAGCAGTCCCAATAATCTCTTTTTCGTAAGACCAAAATAGCGTCTTCGGCAGGCTAGCTTCTTCTCTCCTAACTACTTTGGGCGAAACCATTTCGTTGGTTATAACCTTTATTCCCTTTCTTTTAAGTCTTTCAATCAAGTTCATGCTGATAAAGGGATCATAAATATTATAGGGATGTCCCAGCACGCCTATCTTGTAATCGCTAGCTTCGGGTTTTTGGGCTTGCGAACCGCTCGATGCTTGTTCATAAGAAACAAACCCCTTAAGAAGCTGGTGATGATGCTTATTTAGGGCCTGATGGGCTCTGGAGTAAGCCTTCAAAAACTTAAAGGAGCTGTCGCTAAATTTTCGGCTGAGCTCCCTGAATGCCCCGTAATATTCCCTGAAGCCAAGCCGAAGATTAAAAGAAGGTGAGATCACGGGCGGCATATCTTGTTCCAAGGCCTCAATCATATCCGGAAGTCCCATAAACTTAGGACAAGTATAGGTTTTCTCTTCCGTGCTTACGACGCGCGGAATCAAAATGGCGTCTACTTTGTTTTTAAACTCAAGTACGTGCCCGTAAAAAACTTTTACCGGTACGCAAACGTCATTGTCTGCCTGTTCAACACCACATTTTATGGTATCTCGGTTGGTAACATCCGATAAAACCACATCTTGACCGAGCTCGGTCAAAAAAGTGCTCCACAAGGGAAAATACTTGTAGTAAAGAAGCGCCCTGGGGATTCCGATTCTCATCCCGTCTCCTTTTCCTCTTACTTTACTTTACGAGAAATAATTGTCAAGATTGTCCAAAAAAACTGGAGGCGCCTTTCCTTACGAAAGTAAAGTTATACTTTATGCCTACTTCTCCACAAGAACTCGCTATCCTTTTAGGACTTTAAGCGCATCACGAATGGCCTTTAAAATTATCTAGTCCTAGCTCAAGAGCCCGGGCGATCATCGGATGCTTTTCGGGCTCAGGCGGGAGATTAGCTCCGGCACTAATCAGAGCCTTATATCCCGCGATATCAGCCTCGACTCGGCTATCCGAAACAATCACCAGATTGGGGGTGACTACTTCTCCTTGGCTCGGTCCTCCTTTGATAAAAGCGTATGAGCCATCGATTATGTTTAAGTCAACTTTAAAAGCCAGATTTATCTCGGTGGTCTTTTCGTGAATGTGGGAGGCGTGAAGTCTTAGTCTGTCCAGAGTGTGTAAGACACCGACGGAATTCTTTAAGCTTAAGGAAAAGTCGGTAATCCAATGGGTCTTAAGAACGGGAATCGAAATAATATAGTCAACTTCATCGATAAATTTGGTTATTCTTAGGCTCCCCCGCCAGTGGGTCGCTCCCTCCGGCTTTACTCGGAGCCACCCGCCCTCTTCGAAACCGGTGACGCTTGCTCCTTCCGCCCGGGCCGCGTCATAAATACCGTTAGACTTCATGTTTTGAACAGTATTTTTCTGTCTTGGGATAAAAAACTGAACCCAAGAACGATCGCCCACAATTACTTCGCTCGCCCCAGCCTCTAAAGCAAGCTTTATGGTCTCACCCACAACCAAGGGATTAGTGCTGGCGGGAGGCGGGGCGCCGGTGTTTACGTTTGGCTTGATTAAAACCTTCGCCCCATGTCGGGGCAGCTTGATGCCCCCCAGGTTACCAACGGCCTTTCGTACAGCCCGCCTAATATCCTTGTCTTCAACGGTACTTAAACCCACTCAAAAACCTCCTCTTAGAATAATATTAAATCATAAAAAAGCAGTTAAAAATGTAAAGAAACTTTTTGAAATGTGAGCCCAGTCACATTTTTTGGCTTTTACTAAGCGTAACTTAAAAATGGAGGAGGTGTAATGTGGTGTAAGAGGAAAAAATTAAAAAATAATTTCCGAAATAATTCCGAAGGAAAGGAGGGAGAACAATGGCTGAGGTAAGAGTACCGGTTATAAAGCCTCATGGGCATAGTCTAGAAAAAGACGTGGATTACAAAGCGGGGGTTATTTCAGGGCTTGTAGGTTCGGCAATTTCGGCGCTTGCCGTTATGTTTACGACGATAGGAACCGATCAAGACTTCTTTCTGTTACCCAAACTGACCGCTGTGCTGGCACTGCCTGTCGACGTAGCCGAAGGAGCCCTAGGAATAATCATCGGCATCGTTTCTCTACTTATTTTAGGCGTTATTTTTGGTCTGGTTTTTGCGGGAATTCATACCCTGCTAACTACTAGTTATTCTTTGATTTCCTCGATTGTTCTCGGACTGATTTACGGGTTTGGGCTGTGGTTCGCGACGTTTTTAATCCTTGGCCCTATAGCTGGCTCGGAAATAGCCGAGAGAATTGGACCTGAAATTGCTTTGCCGGCTTTTCTAATTCTAGGACTAATACTGGGGTTTTATCCCGGATTTAGGATCCCTAAAGAAAGCTAGAGCCTTAAAATACGAGGTTCGAGCTGCCAAGGAAAAAGGAGTTTTAGCGTCGAGGTTTTCCTTGGCAGTTTTTATCCGCAGGTTTTTTATCGCTGCCGTGTTTTTATGTCCTGAACAGGCTTCTCCAAAAGGCTACCCTTCAGCTTATTAAGTCAGTCGCCCATCCCTTTTCAGCTGTACCAGATTTGAAACAACTTCTGTGCCGCCTAGCAATACTAATCCCAGTTAGATAATTGAATTTAAAGGAAAAGGCCTGAGTTCTTAGAATTTAAACCGTGTTAAAGTTGAGAAAGGATCAGGAAAAATGAAAGTTTTTCCGGCGGTTGTCGTCCAATGGCTTCATTTACTCGCTTTTACCGCCTGGGTAGGTGGGATTATTTATGCCGGTTTTGTTTTGATGCCATCTCTCGCCGTTCTCGAGGCTTCCAATCAACGGAAACTAATGAACGCCGTTAGTTTGCGGTTTACCAGAATGGTGTGGATAAGTGTTGTTGTCCTTCTTGTAACCGGGATTATGAAAAGCGCTGTAAACGTTCCCACTTTTAGGGAGCTTTTCACGACTCCGTATGGTATCACACTTATTGCCAAACACCTTCTGCTCACAATCATGATTATTCTGGGTTTGATAGTGGCTCTCGTGATCAGCCCTAAGCTTACCCTTAGGTCGGACACTACCGCACACATGGAATTGAGTCGGGTGGCCCTTAAAGCTCTCAAACAGCTTAGGAAAATCTCGGTCGTCAACATTCTCCTCGGCTTTTTAGTACTTCTCCTTAGCGCAATTTTGGGAACAATATAAAATTTGCACCGACCGTATGCGCAAAACCCCTCTGCTCGCGGATAACTCCCCCGGCTCTCAAAGGAAAGTTTTCAGCCGGTTCGGGCGTTTGCGTTTTAAGAATTAAAAAGTATAATGATTTAATGAATTAGGTTTGAGAAGAATAAATATTATGGGCTAAAAAGGAGAGAAATTGGAAGCCGAATTTGGGTTTTTGTGTGACGCAACCACGATTGATCGAGAAGGAAAAATTAACGCATTAGGAATTTTTGATACCTTAAGCGGGGACAAATTCCCTCTAAAAATTTTTCGGATGATGCTTTTGATTAGCCTTGTCGGAAAAAAAAGCGATGGAGGAGACCACGATTTAGAAGTCAAGCTATTAGCGCCTGATGGCCAAGACCTGATCCCGGCAATGCAGATGAAATTTGGTGTCCCTCCTGAAGGAGGAAAAGCCCGGATTGTCAGTGAGCTAAACAACATTTCTTTCGAAAAAGTTGGGGATTATAGCTTCAAAGTGTTCGTCGATAAGAAAGCGGTAACAGACATTTACCTCCGGGTGGTTCAAGTTCCTTCGCCAGTGAGTTTCATAAAAGAAGTGCCGAAAAAAGAGGCTCCGAAAAAGGGCAGTAAAAAGGGCAAATCTTCCTGACAAGCGTCTGCACGAAACCCATCGTGTTTCCGGAAATGGACACCGTAATAAACACTGATCCTCGGAAATCTACCGGGATTCCTCCTGCTTCACCAGACTTAAGGCTGCGTCTAGGGCGAGGTAGTAACTTTCCGGTCCAAATCCGGTTATTTGGCCCACCGCGACCGGAGAAATAACTGATTCTTGCCGAAACTCTTCCCGAGCATAAAGATTGGAAAGATGCACCTCGATGGTGGGCACAGCGGTTGCCGCCAAAGCATCTCTAAGTGCGATGCTATAGTGCGTAAAAGCCGCCGGATTAATGATAATCGCCTGAACTTTACCGCTGGATTGACTAATTTTATCCACAATCTCGCCTTCGTGATTGGATTGAAAGGCCTCTAGTTCAACTCCGGCGTGCTGCGCTCTTTTTTTCAGGGTTAAATTTATCTCGGCTAGAGTAGTAGTGCCGTAGACGGTTACTTCTCTTTGCCCTAGAAGGTCTAAGTTCGGACCGTGAATTACTAAAATCTTGAGCATAATTAAACCTCCTAAAAAATTATAGTTGTTCTTCTAAACTTCTGTGTTTACCTAAAGCTTTTCTAATGATATCCGGTTGGACATCCAAAACTTGAGATTCCCCAATTCTTTTTAGGAGGACAAAAATCCGGGAATCTCCTTGAGCTTTCTTGTCCCACTCAATTTGCTCCAAAATTTTTTCTGTTTCGACCGGCGGCAGAGTTACCGGCAAACCCGCTCTTTTAAGAAGCCTAGTGTGCCTTTTTACAAGACTATCGTCAGCAAAACCAAGCTCCTGAGCGATTAGAGCGGCGCACACCATCCCGATGGCAACGGCTTCACCGTGAAGATATTTCTGGTATCCGGTCAGAGTCTCAATGGCGTGTCCGATAGTGTGGCCGTAGTTTAAGATTCGGCGGACTCCAGTGTCTTTTTCGTCCTCAGCCACAACTTGGGCCTTGATTTTACAACAGCCCGTTATTAAGCGCACGAGAACCTCTTCGTTAAACTGAAAGATGGAATCCAACTCGGCCTCGATGAACTGCAGAAAATCTTCGTCTTTCAAAAAACCATACTTGATAACCTCGGCTAAACCAGCGCGTAATTCCCTAGGGGGCAAAGTTTTAAGGGTTGTAACATCGATAAGCACCAATATTGGGTGGTAGAAGGCACCAATAAAGTTTTTTCCTTGGGGTAGATTTACGCCCACTTTTCCACCAATACTGCTATCTACCT
>DATBWY010000033.1:0-6455 GCA_036514555.1 Candidatus Subteraquimicrobiales bacterium | reverse complement strand
CGCTCAAAAAAATGCCTTACGTAACCATTGTTTTAATTACCATTAATACTTTTATCGCTGTTCTTCTGGCGCTCGCTGCTAAAAACCCCCAGATTCTCTCGAAAATTTATCAAAATTTTGGTTTTATGGCTGACGAAAGAGCCTGGTACACCTGGTTTACCTACATGTTTTTGCACGCTGGGTTCGCGCATCTTTTAGGCAATATGATTTTCCTGTGGCTATTCGGGGCGGCGCTCGAAGATGTTCTAGGGAAATCGAAATATCTTTTTATCTATTTGGCCGGCGGCTTAATGGCCGCGTTAGCCCAGACCTCAATCAAGATTATTTTCCTTCCCAATGCTCCGGTAGCACCTCTAATTGGAGCTTCTGGCGCGGTTGGAGCGCTCCTCGGGGTTTTTATCTTAAGGTTCTTCCGTAACGAAATGACCGTCTTTTACTTTGTATGGTTTCTTACAATTTTTCGCTGGGGAACCTTTGAAATTAGCTCGTTGCTTGCTCTTGGAGCGTGGGTTGGCATGGAAGTCGTGTCTGGTTTTCTTCAGATCCTTAGCGGAGCTGCGGGCGGTGTAGCTCATTGGGCTCATATCGGAGGGTTTGCGTTTGGATTGCTGGTAGCTAAGATTATCAAGCTTGAGGCCGAAGCGGGCAAAGAGTATCTGGCGGAAGAAGCGGCCACTCTTGCAAAGAGCGGAGATCACACGGAAGCAGCCGCGAAGTACGAGGAATTAATCAATAAAGAGCCGGCTAGTCCTGAGGTTTTGCTCAAGGCGGGCCGGATGTATGCCAATTCCGAGCAGCGCGACAAAGCTGTTAAAAGATATGTAAAAGCTTTGGAAGGTCTGCTCAAAAACAACGAATTAGACAAAGCCTTTGAAGCGTACTCCGAGTTAATTGAATTTTACTATCCAGATTTAGTTTTAGAGCCCCGACTTCAGTTTAGGGTGGGGACCATTTGCGAAAGCAAAACCAACTTTGAGTTGGCCGTGGATGCCTTCCAAAAAGTTATCTACAATTATCCCCGCAGTCTCCAGGCCGAGTTGTCCTTGCTACGGATGGGGCAGGTTTTCCTAAAAATGGGCGAAGAAAAGGAAGCTTCCAAAATTTTTAGAGAATTTCTTGATCGATATCCGTTTAGCCAATGGAAAGCCTTGGCCGAAAATGAAGTGCGAAAGGTTGCTTCTCACTCTCGGGCAAGGTTTCATTAAGACCGAACTAAATTCCAGAAATCGCTCCCAGAGATGAACCAGTTTCTATCATAGATCTTGAAAAATGCCTTCAACCTTCAACCTTCAACCTTGTCTTATCTAATTACCCATAATGATTTCCACCATAACCGCCATTTTTTATATAATGAAGAGAATAGATGAGGGGAGATCGTAGAGAGATAAAAACAGAGGGTTAAGAAGTGTATGCAAAGTTTGCTCCTTACTACGATAAAGTGGGCTGGGACAAATATTCTTACCGTCTTTTTCATAAATTACTGCCCCTATTGAGAGAAAAAGGCGGAAAAGATGTAAGTTTGCTTGATCTGGGATGTGGGACGGGAACCCTTGTTTTAGAGGCGGCCAAACACGGTTTTTCCGCGGACGGGGTTGATATTTCCAGAGAGATGATTGAAGTGGCAAGGTCAAAAGACAACTTAGGGCAGGCGAACTTTTATGTCGCGAATATTTGCTCATTTAAAACCGAACGGAGGTACGATTTCATAACTTGTTTTTACACGCTCGATCATTTTGTGGCAAGTGATCGGCTCCTCTCCGCTTTTGTAAATATAAGGCAGTGTCTTCGGGATGGAGGCAACTTTATCTTCGACATTAAAGATAAGATAGGATTCGACAACAGAAATCCTGGTTTTAGAAAAAAAACTCCCAACTATCTTGTGGTTCGTCGAAGCTTCTCTAATCCTCTCACCGGCTTAGTTACCAAAAAGCTTCTCCTTTTGGTAAAAAATGACCACCAAAAATGTGTTACAATTAGAGGCAATTTAAAGGAACGGGGTTACAGCAAGCAGGAGATCAGAGAAGTGCTGACGCGGGCTAAATTTATCGAGGAGCAGGTCATTGACTTAGGGCAGGGAGACCCCCAAAGTAACGCTGAAAAGCGAGTTTTTTGGCAGGTTAAGTAGCTAAATTTTGAGGGAAGCTGTTTTTTCAGGAGGAACAACATGTACGATCTGGTTATTCTGGGTGGGGGACCCGCTGGATTAACATCCGGGATTTATGCCCAGCGAGCGAGACTAAATACGGTTCTGGTGGAAAAAATGGGGGTAGGAGGCCAGGTTTCCATAACGGATGTAATTGAAAATTATCCCGGTTTCCCGAGCATAGGCGGCCCCGAACTTATTCAAAAGTTTGAAGAACACGCCAGAAAGTTTGGTCTTCCGATAGAATTAGCCGAAGTTACGTCAATTGAAGATCGGGGCAAGTTCAAAGTGATTAAGACGTCCGAGGGTGATTTTGAAACTAAGGCGGTAATAGTCGCCACCGGTGCTCACCCGCGTAAGCTAGGGATACCTGGAGAAAAAGAATTTGCGGGCAAAGGGGTTTCTTACTGTGCCACTTGCGATGGTTTTTTCTATAAACAAAAGGATATTGTCGTCGTGGGTGGCGGAGATACTGCCATCAAAGAAACGCTCTATCTAGCTAAAATTGTCAATAAAGTTAAGTTAGTTCATAGGAGAGATGCTTTGAGAGCCGAAAAAATTTGGCAGGAAAGAGCCCTCGCGGAACCCAAAATTGATTGGCTTTGGAATTCAGTTGTTGAGGAGATCAAGGGCAACACGGGAGTTAATAGAGTAGTCGTGAAAAATGTGAAAGACCAGACCCGAAAAGAGTTAACTGTCGAAGGAATATTTATTTTCGTTGGAATTATCCCCAACACCCAATTTGTCAAGGTCAAAAAAGATTCGGGTGGCTTTATTATAACGGACGAAAAGATGGAGACGTCCATCCCGGGAATCTTTGCCGCCGGTGATTGTCGCGCGCAGTCTTTAAAACAAATCTCAACGGCGGTAGGAGAGGGCGCATTAGCTACTTCCGCGGCAGAACAATATCTTGAAAGCCTGAGGTAAACGCTCAGATTTGATAGCTTTTCAAGGTTGTAAGAGCTAAGAGGGGCGCGCTGCACTTGCTTTTGCCATGACCTTCTGATAAACCTTCAGGGTTTCTCTGGCAGTGTTTCTCCAGGAAAAATTGGCTGCTTGTCGTAGGCCAGCTTCTTTAAGATTCTCTCGAAGCGATTCATCTCCCAAAATTTTCTCGAGGGCTTGAGCTAATTCTAAAGGGTCAGTGGGGGAGACTTTTATGGCCGCGTTTCCGACAACTTCCGGCAGAGAAGATACATTGCTGGTGATAACGGGAGTACCGCAGGCCATTGCTTCTAATGGTGGTAAACCAAATCCTTCATACAAAGAGGGGTAGACAAAAACTTTAGCGGCGGAAAAAAGTAAGGGCAAGTGGTAATCGGGAAAGTAGTCAGTTAAAATTACTCGATCTTCTAAATTGAGAGAACTAATTTTTCTTAAAATCTCATGTCGGTAAGTACCAACAGAGGCGTCTCCGCCAGCGACCACTAATTGGTGAGGAAGCGCCTCTTTTTCTTTCAAGATAGCGTAGGCTTCTAGTAAAAGTAGAAGGTTTTTTCTTCTAACGAGCGAGCCAAGATTTAAAATAAACTCTTCGGGAAGGCCGTAATCTTTTCGAAATTTCTCTATCTCATTTTTATCTTTGGGGACAAACTGGCTGGCGGGGGCCAGGGGGATTACGGTAATTTTTTCCTCCTCGACCCGAAAATACTCGATAATGCCGGCCCTAGCAGACTCAGAAACAGCAATGACGTGATCGGCCATTCTCAAAGAGATGGGCACATACAAATTGAGGTAGGCCAAAGCCTCAGGAGAATAGTCCTGCGGCCGGAAAGAATAGGTAACGTCGTGCACTGTAACAACGGTTTTAATTTTATTTTGAAGAGTGAACGGTAGGGGTAGCACGTAAATAGGGGCATGAAATACATCAACCGGTGTATCTTTGATGAGATTGGGAAGGTGGCGTTGCTCCCAACAAATGCGCGTCTGCC
Source organism: Candidatus Subteraquimicrobiales bacterium (assembly GCA_036514555.1). Taxonomy (GTDB): domain Bacteria; phylum Actinomycetota; class Aquicultoria; order Subteraquimicrobiales; family DATBWY01; genus DATBWY01. Next base: position 2,381 of record DATBWY010000033.1, on the reverse strand, counting down.
AGAAAGAGTCTGACACCATCTCATCTTTGTCCGGGGTGAAAAGGTAGAACCTTAGAGGCATACCGGTCGCCGCTAAGCTTTTGACCAATTCGTTAGTGTATCTGCTAAGGCCCGCAGGTTGATCGCCCCACGGGCATATGTTTACACCGATGTTCATCTGGTGACCTCCGGTTCCTAGTTGCCGGGCTTCTGAACACTTTCAATTTCGGCTGTCCCTCGGGAATTCCTCTAAAATTTTTTTGAAGAAAGACAACAATTTTTGCAGATAGGATCGGATCCACCCTAAAACGGTTGGTTTCGGAACTTAAGGTAATGGAAAGCTTAAAGCCTTTTGAAGAGAACGTGAAGAAAAAAGGCGTTACCAAATTATACGGGGAAGAAAACTTGGCAGATTAATTTAATCGATTGGTTCGACGATCGTGGTTTGAGCAAGACATCTGTGGCTGTCTTCTAAGATGCGTTCAAGTTCATCTCTCAAGGTGTCTTTGTCCAAATATCCTATGATTTCTCCTACTTCCCGGCCCTCGCAGAACACCTTCATTGTTGGGGTGGCCATTATTCCGTATCTCAATTGGACGTGCATGTTATCGTGGCTTGAACGTATGTTTAACCTCGTAAAAGTCATTTTTTCAAATTCGTCCGAAAGTTCTTGGTAAACCGGTTTCAGTCTTTTGCACCAGAGGCATTGCTCGTGCCAGAAGTCAACCACAACGGGCTTGGAAGATCTTAGGACCTCTTTATCCCAGCTACTCGCGTCAATGTCCTTGACCACTTCTTTCACCCCCGTCTTGGATTGGCAAAGCTTAGTTAGTATAGAGTCGCTTATTATATCATAGAGATAGATATTGTGTCCGTAGTTAATACTTTGGCCATTTCAAAGTTATTTTTGGGCTAAACCTAAAGCAAGGAGAGTCGGGTGGAATTTAGCTTAAGCTCAAAATGAGTTAAAAGTTTTATTTCTCCGGTGTTTTTCTAGCCGCCTCGATAATTTCTTTAGCGCCCTGAATACCATTTTTTAGGGATTCTCTTACCGTTACAACCGCGTCGCCGCCCACTTCTTTGGCGGCGTTAATGGCGGCGGTTACCGCTTCTTTTGTGGCGGTTGCCGCGTCGCCACCGACCTGTATCACTGCTTCCACCGAACCTCTTACGGCGGCTACGGCCGTTTCTCCAATGTCGAGTCCTAATTCTTTGGCGCTTCGAATAGCTTGAGCTACCGCGCCCTGCACGGCTTCTTTTTGTTCTCCTCCCGATTCCATAAATCCCTGGACCGCTCCTTTCACAACTCCCTTAACCGCGGAAATGACTGAAGCCCCAATTTCCCCAACGCCGGTTAGAGCTCCTTTTACGATTGAAGCCGGAACATCAAGCCCTTCTTTTACAAATTCACTGGTTTCTTTGAGGGTTGAAATAGTCGTGTTCTTGACCACGTCTACGACACTGCTGGCAACATCGGCGGTGCCTTTCAAACTAGCGGTAACAGCCCCTTTTGCGCTATTCACAAGCCGTGAGATTAGGTTAAATGCCATAATTACCTCCTTTCATAAAACCTTCACCTATTTTGTGCTTCTACTTTATTTGTCCACGCCGACCCTCCGATCAAAAGGCAGAGACAGGATTTTCACTCAACCACATTCGTATAAAGATACTATCACATCCACTTGTTTTTCTTAAAATAACCCACCATGACGAGCACGACCGCGCCCATAACGCCCCACACTAGAAGATATCCCCATCTCCATCCGAGTTCAGGCATATATTTAAAGTTCATTCCGTATACGCCGGCAATAAAAGTAAGGGGGATGAAAATCGCCGCAAAAATAGTTAGAACCTTCATAACTTCGTTCAATTTGTTACTGACACTTGATAAATATAGTTCGAGCATACCGGAGAACGTATCGCGGAATGTTTCGAGGGTCTCAACGGTTTGGATAGTGTGGTCGTACAGGTCACGAAGGTAGGGGGTGAGCGATTCGCCAATGAGTTTATAGCCGCCGCGTTGCAAGTTTCCCACTACCTCACGCACCGGCCAGATAGACTTGTGCAGAAAAATCAACTCCCGCTTCAGTTTGTAAATAGTATTTAAGATTTCGGGACGGGTTTGCTCCATTAATTCCTGCTCTATCACGGCGATATCTTCATCAAACTGCTCCAAGATAACAAAGTAATGGTCTATGATGGAATCGATAATGGCGTAAGCGAGATAGTCGCTTCCTAATTTTCGTATCTTTCCTTTAGCATTTCTTATTCTGTATCTTAGGGGTTCTAAAATATCTTCTTCTTTTTCCTGGAAAGAAATGACAAATTTTTCGCCGACTACAAGGCTTATTTGTTCTACTGTTATCGCTCTCGTTGCATCTTTGTAATAGGGAATTTTTAGT
>DATBWY010000032.1:0-2256 GCA_036514555.1 Candidatus Subteraquimicrobiales bacterium | reverse complement strand
GCTTGGGGTTTAGTTGACTTTAGCTGGCGTTGCCATTATAATACGCCTTGCCCTTCCCTTTCTCGGTTTTTTTGCCAACCTTCGCTCTAAAGGCTGCTTAACAAAATAAAGAAGGATTTGGTGAGGCCGAGTTTTTTATTTTTAGGAGGCTAACACATGGACAGCAAGACCTGGCTGAAGGAGAGGGTTTTTCGCCATCAAGACTTTGAAAATCTTTCAAAACTTTTGGCCCTGAAGAAAGAGCAGAATCTCTCGATAAGCGTGGGGCTTCCCACCTTTAATGTGGAAAGAACCCTACCGAATATTCTACGGGTCATTAAAAAATCTTTAACCGAAGAATATCCTCTGGTAGACGAGATTGCCATTATTGATGGTTATTCCCAGGACAAGACGGTTGATTTAGCTAAAGAAATAGGGGTCGGCGTCTACCGGGAAAATGAGATTCTTCCAAATGCTAGTCCCGCCAAAGGCAAGGGGGAGGCCCTGTGGAAAAGCCTTTATGCCCTCAAAGGTGATATAATTGTCTGGGTTGATTCAGATATTGAAAACTTTCACCCTCGTTTTGTCTATGGGTTGCTTGGCCCCCTGCTCGCCAACGAAAAAGTGAGTTACGTTAAGGGATTTTACGAGCGTCCCATTAAATTTGAAGGAAGATTAATGAGTACCGGCGGCGGGCGAGTTACTGAAATTCTAGCTCGGCCCCTTCTTAATCTTTTCTATCCGGAACTTTCCGTTTTTATCCAGCCATGCTCAGGTGAATACGCCGGGCGAAGAGAAATTCTGGAAAAAGTGCCCTTTTACACCAATTACGGGGTGGAAATTGGCCTTTTAATCGAAATTTTAAAAAAGTTCGGCCTTGAAACCATGGCCCAGGCTGACTTGGCCCGAAGAGTCCATTACAACCAAAGCACCGAGGCTCTGGGGAAAATGTCCTTCGCGATTCTTGAGGCCATGTTCAAACTTCTCGAAGAAGAGAAAAGGGTTAAATTCGCCTCCGAGCTTAGCTCGGTCTTTAGAAAAGTGAGGCGAAAAAACGGAAACTATTTTCTGGACGAAAGTGAAATAGAGGTCGTTAGGCGGCCGCCCATCACCGAAATGGGGGAATATCGGCAAATGATAACAAGGAGAAAATATGAAGGAGCCGCGGCTAGTTAGTCGGCCGAACTCAAAGGCGGAGGAGATCTTTGACCAGAGAAACATTAACTCCAACCGGCAGTGGCTTCGGGAAAATCTTCAAAATATAACGGTTGTCTACGTCGATTTAGACAACACTCTTCTGGGGCCGGGGGGCTCCCTTTTTTTATCGGCTGACAAAAAATATACTTTGGAGCCGGCTAAAGCCATTATTGAGGCCGAGCGCCAAAATTTAGACGTCGTCATAACTTCAGGCCGGTCCCGGCGCCAGCTTTTTGGGGATGCCAGGATTCTCGGATTTAAAAATTACATCGCCGAATTGGGCTGCCAGTTGGTTTATGACGGCGGGGATGACGTCCGTCTGAACATCGGTCGCTTTGAGGTGCGCGAAAAAACGGTCTATGAAACTATTACCAAATCAGGGGCGCCGGAGCTTCTCTTCGATAATTTTAAGGGGCGCCTAGAGTACCACACTCCTTGGTCGGAGGGCCGTGAGTGTACCCACGTCCTTCGGGGTTTTATTGATTTAACCGAGGCCAATAAGATTCTTGAGAAACACGGACTGGGAGAGCTCAAAGTGGTGGACAATGGGGTTATTTATAACAAGGGTAACTTAAAAGATCTTGAGGAAATTCACGCCTATCATCTGCTCCCAAGGGCGGCCGACAAAGCTTCGGGGGTTCGAAAGGATAAGCTCTTAAGAAAAATCCGGACGGAAAACGCCATCGCCTTAGGGGACGCCCTATCCGATCTCATCCTTGCTCCTGAGGTTAAAGCGATGTTCGTGGTTAGGAATGGGCTTCAAGAGGACTCCAAAATGACCCCGGCGATCTTAAACTATCAAAACGTTTTCATCACCGAAGGGGAAATGGGTTTGGGCTTCGCCGAAATGATTGAGCTTCTCAAAGAGTAGTTTTTTTTGTCACCTTACTCGCCACACCCCGCATTTGTGGGGGGGACTTTGTCATTCTAGAACGAGCGAAGCAAAGTGAAGAATCTGTCGAGACCCTGAAACAATACTGAAACGAGTTCAGCACAGGGTTCAGGGTGACAATCAGAGATTGTCAATTGCCGCCGCCCTTCGGTTCATTTTCGCCGCAAGTTGCTTGGGATCTAAGCTCG
>DATBWY010000031.1:0-2092 GCA_036514555.1 Candidatus Subteraquimicrobiales bacterium | reverse complement strand
TCGCCTCGGGTTACTTTCAGTTACCCGGGTTCGGAAAGAGCGGTTTCGGTCATCACCAGTCGGGGTTGTCCCTTTAACTGCACCTTTTGCAGCATCCACCCCCATATGGGTAATAGATGGCGCTTTCACTCCGCTGAGTATGTGCTCGATCACCTGCGCTATCTTGTCTCCGAGTACGGCGTTAAACACATCCACTTTGAGGACGACAACTTAACTCTGAATAAGAAGAGGTTTGAAACGCTCCTAGACGGTCTCCTGGAAGAAAACATCAACATTACCTGGGATACCCCCAACGGCGTCAGAGCCGATACGTTCGACCAAACGCTTCTGGAAAAATGTAAGGCAAGCGGCTGCACCTACCTAGTGGTTGGAGTGGAGTCGGGCGATCAGTTCACCTTAAACTCGATAATCAAGAAAAAGCTCGACCTAAAGACGGTTGGTAGAGTGGCACAGGATTGCAAAACTGTCGGGATTGACCTTCACGCCTTTTTTATCATTGGTTTCCCTGGGGAGAAGAAAAAAAATTTAAAGGCCACCCTTGAATACGCTCTCGATTTAAAGAAAAAATTTAATGTCTTTCCCCATCTTAATCTGGCTTACCCTCAGATTGGAACCGAGCTCTTTAAAATTTGCGAAGAAAAGGGCTATTTAACCGCTCCCTTAAACCCCAAAACCTACTCAAACTGGCGGGGAGACAAACTAGAACGCTTAATGATAGAAACGGAAGATTTTAAGGTGAAGGATCTCTACGAGCTGAGCAACTCTTTTCACCGTACGCTCGCTCGGATCTCATTTCTTCACTCGGTCGGTTTTTTGGTAAGGAATCCCAAGGTTTTTCTGTTTATTTTGGCTACCTTTTTTAGAAAGTTCCGGAAGCATCCCTTTAAAATAAAGAGTGTCTTGAAGAATATCTACTCGAGGTACTTGATTTTCGAAAATTATCTAAAAAGAAGGGTTTACTCTTAAAAACCCTGCTTGTATTAGTTAACCTAAGTGCCATTCCGAACCCTGCCGAATTTGTTTCAGAACTCTCCGCCCCTGTCATTCCGAACTTGTTTCGGAATCTCGGTTTTGGTGTTGTTCCGGAATCCCTCTTTCCTTCCTCGTCACGCCGAACTCATTTCGGAATCTATCTTTCCCGGTCATTCAAGAAGGGCAATCGCTCTGGATGCTGAAATCAATTCAGCATGACACTTTGAACTTATCTACAACTGTCTTTCGACTGTCATTCAGGGCCCCGTGCTAACTGCCAGTGTCATTCCGAACTTGTTTCGGAATCCCAAAATTAATACAATGTTACATCATGAAGAAACCCAAAGAGTACTATGTATATGTTCTTACGAATAAATCCAATAAAGTCCTTTACATAGGGGTAACAAATGACCTTATCCGGAGAATGTTTGAGCATAAAAATAAACTAGAGGGCTTTGCAAAGAGATACAACCTTGTAAAACTTGTTTATTATCAGGCAACAAACGATATAGATAGTGCTATAAAACGAGAAAAGCAATTAAAAAACTGGCATAGAGCCTGGAAGATTAATTTGATATCAGAGTTTAATCCTGATTGGGAAGATTTAAGCCGTGAATTATTTGGTGATCCTGAAACGATCCTGAAATAAATTCAGGATGACGTTCAGTCTTTCGCATAAAAGAGATGTTGGTGCTTTATCCTGAACAAACCTAACTTTTTATGATTTCTACTATCTTTTGGCGGGACTTTTCCCCTTTTACGATTTTTATCTTCGATTTTGCTACATCAAAATATTGGGCTAAGATTTCGATTAAACGCTTGTTGGCCTTACCTTCTTTCGGCGGGGCATCGACCTTTACTCGAAAATTATTTTCCGATTCTTCTAGGACTCCCGCCTGTTTGGCATTGGGAACAACGTTTACCGCGATCTTCATCACAAGTTTTTAAACCTTCGTTTACCACGTCCGCCGCCAACCAGGCGAACAAACCCTAAAAGAATGACGGCTCCCACCACCGCGACCAAGAGACTCCTAAAGTTAAATCCGGTCACTCCCACTTTACCAATGACATACATTATGATGCCACCGATAAAGGCTCCCACAATTCCCACGACGATATT
>DATBWY010000030.1:0-4911 GCA_036514555.1 Candidatus Subteraquimicrobiales bacterium | reverse complement strand
CTAAGTCTAAGTCGAAAAAGTCGAAAATTGTTGCTGCGGCCAAAATTTGACTCGGTTAAATTTCTCTGAGCCCCAGATCGTAGCACATTGGGTTCCCAAGCGACCCAACAAAGCTTTAATCTACCTATACGTTTAATTAGGACATCTTATAATATATTACGGTATTTTGATTATTTTTTGACCAAAGGACTCCAATGAGAATTACAATCAATGAAGGCACATCATTTTTAATCACCGATGAGTGGGGCGATATTGCTAAGGGAACCGAACAGGGTCTCTATGAACAAGACACCCGGTTTTTGAGTGAGTATCATTTAACTTTAGATGGGGTGAAGCCAACCCTACTCTCCTCTCACATCGCAAACCATTACTCCGCCATTTACTATCTAACCAATCCTCCGATACCAAGTGCTCCCGCGGACACCATAAGCATCAGCCGGAGACGCTACGTAGGCCGGGGTCTCCATGACGATCTCGATATCATTAATCATAATCAAGTCCCGATACTACTTTCAGTCGAGCTCACCTTTGACTCTGACTTTGCTGATATTTTTGAGGTTAAAACGGAGAGTTTAACTAAGACAGGGGTTTACTTAATGGAGCTTGGCTCCGACGGAAAAAGCGTTTCCCTTAACTACTCTCGAGGCGAGTTTATCAGGAAGCTTATGATAGAATTTTCGGCTTCGCCCATCTTTAAGGAAGATAAGGCGATTTTTAAAATCAGACTCAAACCACGGGACAAGTGGCATCTCTGCGTAGATTTTCTTACGCTTACTTCAAAGGAAAAAGTTTATCCCCAGTACTCTTGCACTTCTTGGGGCCCCGCTCTAGAGAGATCGGAAGAGAAGTGGCGAGCCAGTGCTCCTCGGGTCTTTACCAATTATGACACTCTTCGGGGGGCTTACAACCAGAGCTTAAGCGATTTGGAAGCCTTGACCATCCATGGAAATGATATGTTAAAGGGCAATGTGGTTTTAGCGGCCGGAATTCCCTGGTTTATGACCTTTTTTGGCCGAGACGCTTTAATTACCGCCTACCAAAGCTTAATAGTAAACCCCGCTTTAGCCAAAGGGACTCTAAGGGCCTTAGCAAAGTACCAGGGGGAAAAAGTGGACCTGACCACCGAGGAAGAGCCTGGGAAGATTCTCCACGAGATTCGCTTTGGGGAGCTGGCAACCCTTCGAGAGATTCCGCAGACGCCTTATTATGGTACCGTCGATGCCACACCGCTCTTTCTAACTCTAATTTCCGAGACCTACCGATGGACCGGTGATTTAAACTTAGTGGCGGAACTGAAAGAGAATGTTTTAAGAGCTTTGGATTGGATTGATACTTACGGTGATTTAGACGGTGACGGCTATCTTGAATATGAAATGAAAGCAGACGGGGGTTTGGCAAATCAGGGCTGGAAAGACTCGGGAGATTCGATTCGTTTTGCCGATGGCCAACTGGCGGAATCACCAATAGCGTTGTGTGAGGTTCAGGGGTACGTTTATGATGCAAAGATGAGGATGGCAGAGCTTTTTGAAATCCTAGAGGAGAAAGAGCGGGCCGATCATCTAAGAAAAGAAGCCCACGATCTAAAGGCGCGCTTTAATAAGGATTTTTGGGTCGAAGATAAAGCCTATTTTGCGTTAGCTTTAGATTCAAGCAAAAGGAAAGTGGACGCTGTAACCTCAAATCCGGGGCACCTTCTTTGGTCAGGAATCGTTGAGAGGAAAAAGGCCAAGACCGTTGCCAAAACACTCCTTTCTCCGGCTCTTTTTTCGGGATGGGGAATCAGGACCATGGGCCAAAAGGATGACGGCTATAATCCCTTAAGCTACCATAATGGAAGTGTATGGCCTCATGACAATTCCTTAATTATCGCGGGACTTTCTCGCTATGGATTTTACACTGAGGCCAAAAAGGTGATCGAAGCGTTATTAGAAGCGGCTTCTTTTTTTCCTCGCCACCGTCTGCCCGAGCTATTTTGCGGCTATGACCGCCAAGAATCCAGCTTTCCGGTAGAGTATCCCACAAGTTCCAGTCCTCAAGCCTGGGCCTCCGGTTCCATTCCTTTTATTTTAACAACGATGCTTGGTCTCTCGATAAACGCTCTCCAAAAAAAGATTTGGATTAAACCGGTCTTACCCAAGGTGATTAAGCAATTAAAGGTTGAATCAATTAAGGTCGGAAAGTCACCCTTCAATCTCGAACTAGCTCAGGAAAATTCTAGGGTGAAGGTCAATGTGACTTTACCGCCTAGAGGTTTTGAGGTAATCGTGGGCTAAAGTTTTTCCATCCTCCGTCGATTGTAAAGTTGTTATGGCGGAGAATAACGGCTCTCAGCGGAAATGGAAGAGCTTTATTTCAGAAGGTGTACACGGAAAAACATGCCTGGTTTTTTCTGTTCCTCGATCGTCTGTTGAAATCAAGTTAACCCGAGGAGACCAGGGTATCCAGGTAAGTTGTTCAGTTAATTGCCATCACAATAATTCGGAGAGTATGCGTTTAAAGAGATGCTTAAAGCACTCAAGGAATTTTAAGAATTTCTTAGATAAGGAAAAAAAGACGAACGCTTGTTGACAGCGCCTCCTCCTAAATTCCTCAGTATTAATCCAAAAAAACTTAGCCTCAAAAGTTCCTTCAGGCCAAGAATTTTTATCCGCTTTCGCAGAAAACAGCGAGTTTACCTGTGCGTGAATGTGAAAATATAGGCTACGGGGAATAAAGCCGTGAAGCCGCACTTATATTAAAAATTCCCGTGCAATTTTTTGGTTTAAGCACTAGACTAAAATCTTTAGAAAAGTTATCATAACCACAGGGTAAAACCAAAATTTGAGGTTATTTTATGGCAAAGACTCTGGTCGAAAAAATCTTAAGTCAAAAAACGGGTCAAGACGTGAGCGCTGGTGATTTGATTATTACTCTGGCCGATATTGCTTTTGCCCAGGACGGAACGGGGCCACTCACTATAAAACAGCTTGAGTCTTTGGGGTTTCACAAACTAGCCAACCCTGAAAAGACTTTCTTTTTTCTGGACCACGCGGCGCCCAGTCCTCGAGCCGAACTCGCCCGCGATCACATTACCATAAGGGAGTTTGCCCGAAAGACGGGAGCCAAAGTTTCTGAAGTTGGAATGGGTATAAGCCACCAAATTATGGTTGAATCTTTCGTTAATCCGGGCGATGTTGTTCTAGGAGCCGATTCCCACACGGTTACCTCGGGAGGGCTGGGGGCTTTTGCCACAGGTATGGGTTCCACCGATATCGCCGTGGCCATGGCACTGGGAAAAACCTGGTTAAGGGTGCCCGAAACCTTCAGAGTCACGGTGACAGGTAAATTTCCCGCGGGAATTTTTGCCAAAGACCTGATTCTTCACCTTATTGGTAAAATTGGCGCTGATGGGGCAAATTACATGGTTCTTGAGTTTGGAGGGCGGACCGTGGACGGTATGAGTGCCTCTGAACGCTTTACCATAGCAAGCATGAGCGTTGAGGCCGGCGGCAAAGCAGGTCTATTTCCGGCCGACAATATTACCCGCGTTTATCTGGAAGAAAGGGGGCGCGGCGAAAAATTTAAGTCATTAAAAGCGGACCCGGGTGCTATTTACCAAAGACAAATTAAAATCACCGTGGATGGGCTTGAACCAACCGTGTCTCAGCCCCACAGTGTTGATAACATTGCTTTAGCCAAAGACCTGAGTAAGGTCAAAGTTGACCAGATTTTCTTGGGAAGTTGCACTAATGGCAGGCTGGAAGATTTTGCGGTCGCTGCCAAAATACTTACCCAAAACAAGTGCCACCCGGACGTGAGATTGTTAGTGGCACCGGCTTCTCGAGACGTTTATATGGATGTTCTCAAAGCAGGCTTTTTGAACACATTCATTGAGGCTGGAGCGACAATTCTCCCGCCAGGATGTGGAGCGTGCGTCGGAGTCCACCAAGGAGTGCTCGCCGATAATGAGGTTTGTCTCTCCACTTCCAACCGGAATTTCAAAGGAAGAATGGGGAATCCCAAAGGGTTTATATACCTAGGGAGTCCAGCAACAGCGGCGGCCACCTCTTTGACCGGGCGGATTACTGACCCGAGAGAGTTTCTCTAAGCCGTTAGCGATAGTGTATAGTCGGTAGTAAAATATTGTAAGACGGGAATAGAATTTGATTTTGAGGAATTTATAGGATAGAAATTTCTTTGGGAAAAATATTTTAATTCTCTAGCATACCGGCATTTTAAAAAAGCGCCGAACTTTCCAAAATGCTTTGCGGACTCATAAGTTCACTACCGACGCGACGAATGACTTATGACCACTCACGTGGAGGGGTAATGAAACTCAAAGGACGGGTTTGGAAATTCCGGGATAATATTTCCACCGATGACATTGCTCCCGGAAGGTATTTTCACCTCCGTAGCAATCTTCCCGAACTAGCGAAGCACGCCCTTGAAGGCGAAAATGCTGTTTTTGCTTCACGGGTTAAGGCAGGCGATTTTATCGCTGCGGGTGAGAACTTTGGTCTGGGTTCTAGCCGCGAACATGCTCCGGCAATTTTAAAGCTGCTGGGAGTAAGAGCCATTTTGGCTCCTTCTTTTGCTCGAATATTTTTCCGAAATGCAATTAATCTAGGTATTCCTCTTCTAATTACAGAGACGGCCTCTATCGATGAGGGCGATGAGTTGGAAGTGAACTTAACAACTGGTGAAATCAAAAATTTAACTCGAGATTCTGTTCTTAAAACCCAAAAAATTCCCCCTTTTATGCTAGAGATCTTAAAGGCGGGCGGACTCATTTCTTATCTTGCCAAGAATAAAGATTTTAAAATTCCAGGCTAGCTCACAGCTTAAAGGTGATAGTTAAAGTTTAGAATAAGGAGCCCAAGGCCCAAAGGTATTGTCCTTGTTCATCTCTGATTTCAGACACCTGACTTCTTT
>DATBWY010000029.1:0-9377 GCA_036514555.1 Candidatus Subteraquimicrobiales bacterium | reverse complement strand
CGTGACCAACATACAGGCGTTTACGCCTATTTCCTCAGCCTTCTTGGTGAGCTCAACGCTATCTCTGGTGCAATTATTGCCGGTTCCGGCAATCACCGACCCACGGTCGCCGACGGTCTCCTTTATCACTTTAAAAAGCCTCAATTTCTCCTCACTCGAAAGAGTAGGAGACTCTCCGGTTGTTCCGGCGACGACCAAACCATCGGAACCGTTTTTAAGAAGGTAACGAGCGAGACTCTGAGCTTTACCGTAATCAACGCTCAAATCGGTTTTGAAGGGAGTGACCATGGCTGTGATTACCCGGCCCAAATCAATTTTCATCTTTCCACCTGAACATAAGAAAGGATTCGAGGACTCGAGTACTTTTTTGCATTTTACTTGACCCCTGCCTGCCGGCAGGCAGGCCTTGAACCCCAGAATCCTTGAATCCTAAAGTTCCCTTTTTGTGTCATACTCACAGTATTAATAATGCCACCCACAATGATACCCGCTATTTTTTGAGAAGATCTACTTTTTAAAGGTTGAGAAGTTTATCCAAGCCAAAAGTAAGACCAGGCCGTTTAGGAACCTGTTTGATCGACAGGACTACGCCCGGCATATAACAACTCCGGTCAAGAACATCGTGGCGTATTTTCAAGGTCTGACCGGGTCCACCAAAGATTACCTCCTGATGGGCACTGAGTCCGGCCAAACGGACGCTGTGAATTTGGATCCCCTCAACCGTGCCTCCCCGAACCCCTCTTACGGTCTCCCCCATCGGTGGCGGGGTTTTTGTTTTTCTTTTGGCCGCGATGCTCGTGGCGGTTTTTAGGGCGGTGCCTGAGGGTGCATCCACTTTTTTATCGTGATGCTGTTCGATAATTTCTACTTGGGGAAAATGTTCCGCCGTTAACTCAGACAGTTTTATCAATAAGACGGCGCCAATGGCGAAATTCGGAGCGATAATGGCATTCGCCTGACGCTCTCGAGTTAAGCTCTCTATTTCCCTGAGGTTCTTGTCTCTTATCCCTGTTGTTCCAACCACGACGTGAACTTTATTTCTCAAAGCACACCTAATATTGTCCATGACGGAGGCTGGATTTGTAAAATCTACCATTACCTGAGGACGATTTTCCTGGAGCGATCTTTCTAGATCCTCAACTACCACTATGTCGTTCTTGAGGTGAAGTAATTTTGCTAAATCTATGCCTACTGACTGCCGGCCAACAGCCCCCACTAATTCAAGATCTGGGTCCTTGTCCACCGCCTGGCAAACTTCGCGGCCCATTTTCCCGGCCCCGCCAGCTACAACCACTCTAATCATCTACTCTCCGATTACTATTAAGGATTTTAACAGTATCTGTAAAATGCAAACTCGGAATTCGTTATCTAGACTATTGATTAATAGTCAATTTATCAAATTTTGAGCACTTTATGTGAGTGCTTTTCGGGTGGACACAGAGGTCAACCCCTACTGAAAAGGAATGTAGGGAACGGCCGCCGTGCCGTTCCGCCAAAAAGCCTTCATACTTTAACCTTTAACTAATTGAGCCTGGGGCATTATTAAAAATTTGTTTTCTCCTAGGTCATCTAAGAGGCGACTCTGAGCACGGCGTTAAGCTAGTAAGCGTCGAAAAGCTGCCGCCCCGCTGAGCGGGGGCACTTTGAGACACGAACGAGCCGCCACGCGCAAGCGGAGCCTACAGACTGACCTAGAACAAAAATATTTATGACCCACGCTCAACTAAATTCGACTCGAAATCCTCTTCTTTTACCGGACCAATCACGGCAATCGCCATTTTTTCGGGATTAAAAATTTCTCGAGCCAATCTTTTAGCGTCAGCCGTAGTAACGCTATCTATCCGGTTGACCAGTTCATCCAGGGAAAGAATTTCCCCGTGGGCAAGTTCCGACTGGCCTAATCTTGCCATACGATGAGCTGTATTTTCGAGGTCAAGAACCAATTCTCCTTTGAGGTGTTCTTTAGCACGACGAAGTTCTTTGGGAGAAACGCCACTCTTCCCAATTTTTTCAATCTCCGCCTTAATAAGGGTTGCTACCTCTTTTGCTTTCTGGGGTCTTGTTCCGGCATAAACCGCCATCAGACCGGTTTCGGTATAGAAGGCGTGATAGGAATAGATAGAGTAGGCAAGACCCCTCTTTTCTCGAATCTCCTGAAAAAGCCGCGAGCTCATCCCGCCTCCCAAAATTTTATCCAAAATAGTTAAGATAAACCGGTCTTTGTGCCCGGCTGTAAGTCCCGGAAGACCCACACAGAGATGGGCTTGTTCTGTTTTTTTTCGGACCACTTTTACTTGGGAATTGTGCTTTGGTTGAACATTTTTGCGCACTATTTTTTCTCCCTTGGGTGCGGTGAAGAATCGCTCCAACAAATCCACAATTCCTTGGTGTTTTAGAGAACCAGCGGCAGTCACCACGATATTATTAGGGTGATATCCGTGCGAGTAAAACTGGGTTACGTCTTTCCGGGAAAAGGCCTTGACGCTCCGGGCGGAGCCTAAAACTGGTTTTCCCAACGAATGTTCTTTCAAGAGCGTAGCGGCCAAAATATCATGAATTCTCTCGTCCGGAGAGTCCTCGTACAAATTGATTTCTTCCAATATTACTTGCCGTTCGGATTCTATATCTTTCTTTTTAAAAAGGGGGTTTTGAAGAATATCCGCTAGAACCTCAACTCCTATTTCCAGATGCTCATCAAGCAGACGAGAGTAAAAACAGGTGTGTTCTTTGGTAGTGTAGGCATTCAATTCACCACCAAGCGAATCAAAGGTTTCCGAAATTTCCCTGGCCGATCGGGTTTTGGTCCCTTTAAATAAAAGGTGTTCCAAAAAATGGGACATACCAGCTAATTTTGGAGGTTCATCTCGCGAGCCGATCCTTACCCAGAAACCAAGGGCAACCGACCTTACTTCAGGAATCGTCTCGGTCAGGATTTTCATCCCCGAAGGTAAAAGAGTTTTGTTAAAAAATCTCTTTTGAGCCGTCTTCGTCATATCCAATTTTTAACTGTCTATGATATTAATTAAGGAACTTTCGCTGAATTCGGAGGGATTAGAAGCGAGAGGCCGCTAAGCTTATCCGGTTTCGTTCATCAATTCCTACTACTTCAACCACCAGTTTGTCGCCCACCTTAACCACGTCTTCCACCTTTCTTACGTGGCCTTCCGATAGTCTTGAGATATGAACTAATCCTTCTCGACCAGGAAGGATCTCCACAAAGGCTCCGAATGGCGTAGTTTTCTTGACCGTTCCTACGTATTTCTCTCCTACTTCTACAACCTTAGTGATCATTTCGACAATTTGGCGGGCTTTTTCCCCCATCTCTTCGTCTTTGGAAGCGATGTAGACGGTGCCGTCGTCTTCGATATCGATAGTTACACCGGTTTCTTCAATAATACTATGGATAACTTTTCCCCCCGGACCGATAACTTCGCGTATTTTGTCTTTGTCAATCTTAAGGGCGATGATTCTCGGCGCAAATTGGGATATTTTCTCACGGGGCCCCGGTATTGCCTCGGCCATTTTATTTAAAATAAATTCTCGTCCCTTTTTCGCCTCGTATAAAGCATCCTTTAAGGTCTCCCTGTCCAGGCCTTCTTTTAGTTTTATATCCATTTGTAGAGCGGTAATTCCTTCGTTGGTCCCCGCGACCTTGAAATCCATGTCGCCTATCGCGTCTTCTTCTCCTAAAATATCCATTAAGATAACCTTTTTGTCATCTTGTTTCACTAGGCCCATTGCGATCCCCGCCACCGGAGTCTTAATAGGAACACCCGCGTCCATCAGCGCTAAACAGCCAGCGCAAACACTAGCCATCGAAGTAGAACCGTTAGATTCCAAGACCTCGGAGACTATTCGAATAGTATAGGGAAACTCTGGCTCCTCCGGGATAACCGAAAACAGGGCCTTCTCCGCTAAGGCTCCGTGGCCAATTTCCCTCCGCTTCGGACCTCTCAAAGGCCAGGTATCTCCGGTCGAAAAGGGCGCAAAATTATAGTGGTGTAAAAACTTTTTTGATTCTTCGGCCCCAAGACCATCTATTCGCTGTTCTTCGCCAACAGTTCCTAGAGTTACAACGGAGAGCACTTGAGTGCCACCCCGGGTGAAAAGACCTGAGCCGTGCGTCCGAGGAAGAATTCCGACCTCAGAACTGATCGGCCGGATTTCCTCTGGCTTTCTTCCGTCGCTTCGTCTTCCCGCCAATATTTTTTCCCGAAGGATTTCTTTTTCAATTCTGTAAGAGGCTTCAAAAACCTGGTGTCTCAGGTCTTCTACCTCCTCCTTTTCCTCCTCGAGTTCCTGAGATAATTTTTCCAAAACCTCTTTTTCTAGAACCGCAATTTTTTCTTCCCGGTGGGCCCTGTCTTCGATTTCCACCGCCTCTTTGAGCTGAGGCGTCACTAACTGTCTGACTTTCTCTTCAATTTCGGGATCAATTTCTACGACCTTTAAGGGTCGCTGAACCGGGGCAACTTTTTCCTTGAATTTTTCCTGAAAATCTATCATTTTTCGGATTGCTTTGTGGGCCTCCTCAAAAGCGTCTAGTAAATCCTCTTCTTTTATCTCCTTTGCCGTCGCCTCTACCATCAGAACAGAGTCTTTATTTCCCGCCACAACCAGATCCAAATCAGAGTACTCCAGCTCTTGATAAGTGGGGTTAATTATCCACTTATCCTTAGCGCGACAGATTCTTACGGCCCCAATGCTTTCGAAGGGAATATCAGAAATGGTGAGTGCCGCCGAGGCTCCATTTAAAGCCAGAATATCCGGCGGGTTTACAATATCCACCGATAAAACGGTGGCAATTATTTGGACATCATTCCGAAAACCTTTTGGAAAAGACGGCCTTATTGGGCGATCGATAAGTCTCGCGGTTAAAATAGATCTCTCGCTGGGTCTACCTTCTCTCTTAATGAAGCCCCCCGGTATCTTACCGGCTGCGTACATCTTTTCTTCCACATCAACTGTTAAGGGAAGAAAATCAACCTTGCGTGTTTCCTTGCTGATAACCGCGGTAACTAAAACTGTGGTGTCTCCCGACTGAATAAGAACCGCGCCATCCGCCGCTTTTGCCATTCTCCCAGTCTCAAGCAGAACAATTTTTCCCCCTAGCTCCAACTCCTCCGAAACTATTGCCATCAAATAACCTCAAGCTTTCACTCTGAGCTTCAACTTCTCCACGACCTCTCGATATCTTTCAACGTTCATTTTCTCCAGGTAGTTTAGGAGTTTCCGCCTTTGTCCCACCATTTTTAGAAGTCCTCTCCGCGAATGATGGTCCTTTTTGTGTTCTTTAAGATGGTCTGTTAAGCTCTCAATCCTTTTCGTTAATATGGCGATTTGAACCTCTGGTGATCCGGTATCTTCTTCATGAAGCCGGTATTTATTAATTATTTTTGTTTTTTCGCCTTTTATTAAGGTCAACTATGCCACCTCTTCTGCTTTTTCGAATTAATTTCATTTTAGTATATCATAAGAGCCTAGTAAATGAAGAAAATATTAAAATTAAGTCAGTATCGACTTCGCTTCCGCTATATCCTTTTTAATTTGTGCCGCTAAAGCCTGCCGGTTTGGGAACTTCTTTTCGTTTCTGATTTTCGCTTTAAACTCTACATCCACTTGGCGGTCGTAGAGATCACCCTCAAAATTAAAGATATGAACCTCTAAACGAGTTTCCCCAAGATCAAAGGTAGGACTGGTTCCGATGTAGATGGCACAAGCCCACTCTTTCCCATTAAACCGTATGTAACCAGCATAAACTCCATTAGCGGGTAGTGACGATTTCTCCGTTATCTCTAAGTTAGCGGTGGAAAAACCAAGCGAAGTTCCCTCGCCCCTCCCTCTAACTACTTTGGCAGTGATTCGAGGATAACGCCCCTGAATTTCGGCGACAGCCCTCAGGTCTCCCCTAGCTAGAAGCTCCCTCAGGAGCGTACTGCTCACCGCCTTTCCTTGAATCCTAAGCGACGGGACGGCGATAATCCTTAAGTTCTTTTCCTTGCTATAACGTTTAAGAAAAGAAACGTCTCCCTCTTTTTCCCGACCGAATTTAAAATCCTCCCCCACCACTATGGTAGTCGCCCTGAGATCGCCTAAAAGGATATGATCAATAAACTGTTTTGGAGATAGCGCGGCCAGCTCTTTCGTAAACTCAACTACGAGAAAAAGGTCAATACCTAAGGCTTCAATGAGTTTCGCTTTTAGGGAGGTACTCGTTAAAATAGGAGGGTGACTGCCGGGTTTTAATACTTCTAGTGGGTGTGGCTCAAAAGTCAAAACAGCGCTTTCGGTCTTTTGTTTTCCCGCCTCTTTGACTGCTTCTTTTATAACCGCTTGGTGGCCCTTGTGGACGCCATCAAAAAAACCAATGGTCACCACTCTCTTTCTGCCTGAAGGAGGCAAGTTTTCGAGACCGTAAATTACCCTCAACTCTTCCTTCACCTTCTTTATGATAATGCCTTATCAAATCTGGGCGCTTTGAGACTTCACTTAACTTTGGAAAGATATTCTCGACTTTTGAGCCTAGTTTGAAGGTAATAGTCTATATAATCATTGAGGAAACTGGTAATTTCTTTTTCTAGGTCAGAAGATATCTTTATATTTTCAAGCGTATCCAGGTCCTCTTGTAATATGCTTTTAAGCACCCTGAGAGCTTTATTAGAAATAATTCTGGTCATCGGAGAGTTAAGATTACACTCGGGGCAAAGAATTCCTCCTTGCTCATAACTGAAGAGATACCGGGAAAACGGAGGAGTTTTTTTACAGATTACACACGAGGATAAATCGGGGAGATAGCCAGAGTAGGCCACGAGTTTTATATCAAAGGCGGCCAACAAAAGGGAGAAATTATTTGAGCTTTTTTCTAGAGACTCAAGAGCTTTGAGGGTTAGATGAAAAATCTCCACTTCTTCCTGTTTTTCCGCCGAAACCTTGTCTAAAATATCTAGCATTCCAAAGCCGCTGGTCATTCTGTCTAAATTACTCTTTATTCCTTGAAAAGGACAAATAATCTCCGCGCCCGTTATGATGTCTAGGTTCCGGCCCTTGGCCATCATTAGATGAACATAGGTAAAGGGCTCTAGCCTTCCCCCAAACCGGCTTTTTGTTTTTCTTACGCCCTTGGCTACCGCCTTTATTTTCCCATGATTTTCGCCAAAAATGGTTATTATCTTATCTGCTTCTCCAAAATCATAGGATCTTAAAATAATACCGCGGGTTTTATAATTTCTCACCATGCCTCAATCTAATTAAAGTAGAGAAGAGAGTGTTAATCAGAGGGTTTTCAGGCATCTACTTGCGGCTTTTGGCAAAAAATTCTTCCATAATCTCTACACCGCTGCTGGTACCAATTCGCGAGGCGCCATTTTGAATTAAATCCACCGCTTGATCTAGGGTCTTTATCCCACCGGAAGCTTTTATTCCAACCTCGGGAGTTAAACACTCTCGCAAAAATTTCACATCTTCCAAGTTAGCGCCGGCAGGGCCAAATCCTGTCCCGGTTTTTACAAAATCAGCTCCCGCTTCTTCAACAAGCCGGCAGGCCGCTTTTTTCTCAAAATTCTCTAGATAACCGGTTTCAATAATTACCTTAACTATTATAGACCCGGATACTTGTACTTCTTTTCGGCGGGTTAAATCCACTACTCCTTGAATTTCGTGGTAAACTTCCTCCAAGTCCCCAGATTTCAAGATACCCACGTTAAGAACCATATCGATTTCACGAGCCCCTCTTTCAATAGCATTTTCGGCCTCAAATCGTTTTACTTCCGGAGTAGTCGCCCCAAAAGGGAAACCCACTACCGTTCCAACTTTAACCGGGGAATCTTTGAGGAGTCTTTGGGATAAATCCACATAGCAAGGGTTAACAACAACGGAGGCAAAGTTGTACTTTTTCCCCTCTTCACAAACTTTCTCAACATCTCTTAGGGTGGCGACGGGCGTAAGTAAAGTATAATCAATGCTTTTAGCCAGTTCCTCGGGAATCACTTTTTTATCCTTTATTATGATTTTTGGTAGTTCTCTTAGTAAGATTTTATGCTTAAGAAAATCTTTTGGCAATAAGTAATTTCACTTTCAGTAGGACTTTTTAAACCCGTCTATGATTAGGTTTTTAAGGCTTAAATTGGATAAAGACCTAATATTCCAACTGCGATTGAGAAGTAAAGAAGCAAACTTAAAGCGTCCATTATTAGAGCTAAAAAGGGTGAAGATGAAACCGCGGGATCAATTCCCAACCGGTCCAGAATTATTGGGGCCAGTGTTCCGGTCAAGGCTCCAACCACAACAATAGTAACGTTTGAAACGGCCACAATCACCGCGAGCGCCAGTAACCGTTGCCAGACCAAAGCCACCAGAAAAAGGGCGACGGCGGAGATTATGCTCATCAAAAGACCCAGGCGTACTTCTCGAAATAATCTTAAGCCCACCGTCTTGGGGTCCAATTCTCCGGTGGCCAAGGCTCTCACGGCGACGGTCGAAGCTTGAAAAGAAGTGTTTCCGCCAATGGAAGTCATTGCCGCCCAATATACGGCAAGAGCCGGCAAAATACTAATTAGTTCTTTGAATCGATCGGCAATGAGACCAACAACTACCACTTCTCCGCCAAGAGCAATCATTAACCAGGGAATTCTAGCCCTAACCACCGCCGAAAACTTTCCCCTCATAACATCGCTTTCCGGAATATCCCTGGTACCCGAAAGCCGATACATGTCTTCAGTCGCTTCTTCCTTGATTACATCAACCACGTCATCAATGGTTACGATCCCTAAAAGCTTTTGGTTAGGATCAACCACGGGCAACGCAAGCAAATCATATTTGCTCATAATTCTGGCTACTTCTTCCTGGTCTATTTCGGCTCGGGCGTAGATTACTTCGGGATTCATAACCTCTTTAATTAAGGTTTTCGGTTGGGACACTATCAAGTCTCTAAGTGAAATTACCCCAGCTAACTGTCCTTCTCTATTAATGACGAAAACATAATAAATTGATTCAGCCTCAGGAACCGTCTTCCTTAAACTTTCGATGGCTTCCTCGGCGGTCATATCTTTCTTGAGAGCTATAAATTCGGGGGTCATGATTCCCCCGGCGGTTTCTTTTCCGTACTTGAGAAGTTGTTTGACCCGCGTGGCAATCTCTTCCCTCATGGAACCAAGAATGCTTTCCGAAATCTCTTCAGGTATCGCTCCTAAAAAATCAGCCATGTCATCGGGGGGCATTTTCTCTAAAATGTGGGTCATGACGGAGACTCTCAGCTCTTCGGCGATTTTAACCTGCTCATCCAGACTCATCTCCAAAAGGACGCTGGCACAGTGTTTAGGATCCCAAGCCTCAAAGATCTTATTTAGGTTTTCTGAGCTAAGATGCGTGGCAATCTCGGC
>DATBWY010000028.1:0-2975 GCA_036514555.1 Candidatus Subteraquimicrobiales bacterium | reverse complement strand
ACTTAGAGAGGTGATACATTGCGATGGTCACCAGCGGTTCGCTAATCCTCTTCCCCTTTTTGCCTTCGGCCTGAAAATGAGGAAAGGAAAGCCTAATCTTTTCATCAAGAATTGGAAGAGTGAAAAATCCCTGTTTAAGAGAGCCTTCGTATTTGAAACCGCAATTTTGAGAGGCTTGCCCCGGATTAATTTTCGCCGCTTTTTCCCGGGCCGCCTCAAACGCTTTCTTCATAATGGACGCCTTTTTAACTAAAGTGTAGGGTAGAGCCGCAAAAAAATAAAGCTGGTTAAAAAGCCAAAACGATTAAAAGACCAAAACCATTAAAAACCGGAATGATTATAAACAGCCAAAATTATTATAATAAACCAGTAGATAAGTTGTGGGCTCTATGGGCAAGATACATCATAAAACAATGCAAAAATTTACCGCAATAATTCATAAAGTCGGAATTAATCCTTGTGTCGATATTCCGGAAACGGTTAGCAAGTCTTTTGGGAAGCAGAGCTACGTACCCGTTGAAGGCACCTTCAACGGTTTTCCTATTCGCGCCACTCTTGTGCCCGCGGGAAAAGGAAGGCACAGGCTCTACATCAATGGTGAGATGCGCAAACAAGCAGGCGTCGGTGTTGGTGATCAAATTCAATTAGTTCTAAGTTTAGATACCGCACCCCGGGTCGTCCCTATGCCGGCAGAGCTTAAAAAAGCCTTGGATGAAAATAAGGAAGCCAAGCTGGCTTTCGATAAACTGCCACCGTCACACCGGAGAGAAATCCTAACCTATTTGAACTTTATCAAAAAACCAGAAACTCTAAAACGAAACATCGAGAAGACCATCTCTCACCTTCTCGCCCCGATCGGCCGGAAAGACTAAACGGTCAAACTAAGACTTTTCAAGGGTTGCGGCAACAAGATTATGAGAGTGGGAGCTAAGTTTGCTTGAGGTATACTTTGCCGGAGGTTCCGTCAACAATTACTTCTTCCCCGTTTTTGATGACGTCGGTTCCGAAACGGACCCCCATAACGGCGGGTATTCCTAGTTCTCTGGCGATTATGGCTCCGTGGGAAAGCGTACTGCCAATATCCACAACGAGCCCCTTAGCGAGGCTAAAAAGCGGAGTCCACGAAGGATCGGTTGCTCTCGTTACCAAAATCTCTCCTTTTCGCACCCTGTCAGCTTGACTGATATCGTGGATCACTCTGGCTCTGCCTCTGGCCAAACCCCCGCTCGCCGGCACACCCTCTAACATTTCCGCCTCCATGTCAATTTGATCATACTCTTTTCTTACTCGATTTCCTTTTACGTAAAGGTGGCGAGCGGGTTTTGTTTTTTTGCTTCTTTCGTAATCTGCCCGGCGTTTTTCAATCATCTCCGAGGCGTATTTTTGGCTCAGGTCTTGGGTCAAGGCTTTTTCGATTTCTTCCGGATAAAGGAAAAATACCTCATTTTCTTCCTCTAAATAGCCGTGTTCTTTAAGGATTTGGCCTTGCCTTAAAAAAAGAAGCCTCATTCTAAAAAGCGCGTGAGGGATGTGAAACCGAAAGTTTTCCCGCAGAGAAACGTATTTGGTGGCGAGTTTGAGAAGAGCGCCGAACCTCCATTTTTTAAAGAGAAAGAGTTTCGACCGGTTTTTAAGATAGGAATTTACTTTTGCTCTGGCCTCTTCTCTACTGAGAAATTTTTCGGCTCCCAATTTCTGTTTATCATCCGATGCGAGGTGAGCTCGGAGAATTTTAAAAATCGGGGTCGGGTCCTCTTCCCATCTCGGAAACATAAGGTCAACAACACTTTCGCTCAAGTGACCGTAATTTTTCAGAAATTCAGAAAACGATTTTTTAAAGGGGCTTTCTTCGATCTCTTCGAGTTTTTTAGGGATTTCGCTAAGCTTCTCGGTTAGTATCAAGTTCGGTAATCTTTGATCTTCCCTCGCCTCTTTTACCAGAAGTTTTATATCCTCTTTTTGATTAGCGTCTTCTAAAGCGCCTAAGCCGGTGAAGAAAAACGAGGGAGAAATTGAGAGCTCCTCCGGCAGACTTTCGATAAATTCCGTAAGTTTTGTGAAAAGAAAAGTCGAGGCAGTGGTGGCGTACATTCCACAGGTAAGCAATTGGCGGTCACTCGCAACTTCGTAAAGTCTAGCGCGGGCTTTAACAGATTCTTGAGCGGTATATTTTTCGATATCTTCCTTTTTGAAATCATTTATCTGGGTGTCAAATTTATCCAGTATCTTTGGCAATTTTGAGGGCAGGGTCATTACTTTATAAAAGGTGGAGAGCGCCTTTGGAAGCAGCTTTAGGGCTTTGAGGCCCGGTTTGATCTTAAGTTTTCCCTGGTTCCCCTGGCCTAACAATTGTTTAACTAAAACATCACCGTCCACGCCAGGTAAGATTGTGCTCATAATCTCGCTAAAACTCTTGACGTTAAGATAAAAGTGCCCATCGAACGCCTTAGCGAAATGAAATTTTTTTCTTAAGCCGAACATCTCAAGCAAATTTTGAAATTGCTCGTTTAGGAACTTCTCCATGAAACGGCCCGCTAAGGGGCTTATTGTGCCGGGGGCAGCTTCTTGGGCGTTGTCGGTTGTCCAGTGTTCCTCGCCTTCAAAGTCCGTAAAAGCGGTAATGGGGCGGGTCTGCAAAATATATATTTCGTCTCGCCACAGACACCACTCAATGTCTTGGGGGGCCTTTTTTATCTGTTCGATGCGCTTGGCCAGTCTCACCAGTTTTTTAACGTTTTCTTTGTCTAGGCAGGCCTCATTACTTTTGTCTTTATTGCTGATGGTGGCGGTTCCGCTTGATTCGGAGCTCTTGGGTATGCTTGCCTTTTTCTTTTGGCCGATGGCGTATTTTTTTATTGCCTCTGACTCTTTAGAAGAAATGATATTGTCCGGATCAACCTGGCCGTTTACTAGCATTTCCCCCAGCCCCCAGGTGGCGTTTATCACAATCTCGTGCTGGTCGCCGTTTAGGGGAT
>DATBWY010000027.1:0-4522 GCA_036514555.1 Candidatus Subteraquimicrobiales bacterium | reverse complement strand
CGCGCCTAAGATAACTGTTATTAACTGCACCCCATTTTTGGCGGCCGCTCCCACCAAACAATAGCCCGATTCCTTGACATAACCTGTTTTTATGCCAATAGCGTAAGGATATTGTCGCAGTAATTTGTTGCGGTTTTCGATAACCACGGGAGTAGGACTCCCTGGCCAAGAAATAGCCCGCTCTTTCGTGGATACAATTTGGGCGAATAACGGATTTTTGAGGCCGTAACGAGCGATTAAGGCGAGATCATAAGCCGTGGAATAATGGTTGGGGTCGTACAAGCCGTGGGGATTGACAAAGTGGGTCTTTTTGGCTCCGATTTTTTCGGCCTCTTCGTTCATGAGATTAACAAAATTTGAGGTGCTCTCTCCCACCTCCTCCGCCAAGACAATACTGGCATCATTAGCGGACCTTAACATCAACCCATATAAAAGTTCTTCAATGGTTCTTTGCTCCCCCGGAGATAAGGCTAACTCCGAACCTCCCGCATCAGCAGCTTCCGGACTAACGGTTGCCGTATCATCCAAAGATTTTCTCTGCATCGCCAAAATAGCGGTCATTATCTTAGTGGTGCTGGCTATGGGGCGTTTTTCATAAGCGGATTTTTCCGCCAGAATCAGTCCGTTTTTAGCGTCCATGAGGATGGCTGAGGGACTAGAAAAAGCCGGCGCTGAAGCTTGAGCCGGAGCTCCGTGCAGGGTTATAATGAATAGAATAAGAAAAAAGACCGCTAAAAATTTTTGTCTCATAGATTCCATTTTACTGAGCTTGCCTATTTCTTCAAGCGTTTCTTACGGCCATGATCTTTTTATCCTTCTTCGACCAGGCACGCCTCAAGATCAGCGCTTTCTGCCGTCTTCTTCGCCTCAAGTTGCGAAGGACTTTGGGGTCGAATATTTTTAATCAAGGGAAAGATTTTCAAGCTGATTTATGACATAAGAACGAATGTTTTGAGCAGTGGGGAGCTTAGGGACAATTTTACCCCTTTCTAAAAGCATTTCAAGCAAGGGCCTCATTTTTTGCCCGCAGTTATCACATCTTTCGAATTGGGGATCTCCCGCCTTTAATTTTTCCAGGGGAACGATTTTTCTTCGGCCACAATTTTCACACTTTAAAACCTGTTTTGACCCTGACATCTTCCCTCTTTTCGCCAGTGGTTTGCCCTCAACCTCGATGAGATCGAAGGAAAAATCAACCACCGGAGCGTTGCTTATGGCCGTTCCCACCCCGTATGCGTCAGCAAAGCGGTTATATTCCGCAATCTGTTCCTCATCAAGACCTCCACTCACAAAAATCTTCACGAAGTCAAATCCCCGAAGATCCAGTTCCCACCTCACCTCTTGGAGAATCTTTAAAAAATTTCCCCGTCGGGAACTGGGAGTATCTAAACGAACCGCAAAAAGACGATCTTTTAACGTTTCCGCCGCCTCAAGGGCCCCAAACTTTTCATCGTCAAAGGTATCAACTAGGGCCACCCTCTTTATGGCCGGGTCTATTATTTCGTCAAAAGCCTTGTAAGCGGCTGAAGCGCTTCCCATCGTAATGATGAGAGCATGGGCCATTGTTCCAATAGGAAATTCCCCGATTAGTTCAGCGCTTTTCACAACAGCTACGCCTTCGCACCCCCCGATGAACGCGGCTCTTTCAATCATCGGAGCGATAGCGGGATGCATTCTACGAGCCCCGAAACTATAAACTTGTCGGTTCCCGGCCGCGACCGCGCAACGGGCCGCTTTGGTGGAGATGCCGGAGGCCTGACAAAGCATTCCCAATAGGGCGGTTTCGAAAACGGCAAATTCTAAATATTTTCCTTCCAAAACCATAACCGGTTCCTCGGGATAAAAAACGGTTCCCTCGGGCATCGTCACCACGTTAACGCTCAGGTCTTTAAGGAGATTTAAAGCTTCCTCAACCCCTCCTAGGACTGCCCAGGACCAGCCTTCGGGAAAAACGGAGGCGCGGACTTCGCCTTTCACCCACTTGTCTACTCCTTTTTTCTTTAGGATTTCAACACCGCGCCTAAAATAGACGTCCGTAATTTCGCCTTTTTTGATCTCATTTTCATTGGCAATATGAAACATTTTAACCCCTAACTTCCTAAATCCCAATGACCAATGAATTCTTTAATGTTTCAATGACTAATTAGGCTTTTGGTTATTGGTTATTACCTTATATTGTACCTTCTTACGTTTGGGTGATTTTCGCCCCCAAAATGTCCCTCATGTGATCCAGAGAAAACCTGTCTATTTCCGCGGCGGAATGACCGGGAGCATCATACGTTTCAACACAATCCTTTGGAACCTCGACTTCGTAATCACGGTTTCTAAGATCTGCCACCGTATGAAGAACACAGATATCGGTGCAAACACCCACTACAATCACCTTCTCCGGATTTGTCTCTTTTAAGATTTGATCAAGGTTGGTATTGTAAAATCCGGAATAACGCTTCTTTGGAATTAATATACCATTCTTCAAAAACGGTTTCAGTTCGTCAACCACCTCTGACTCCCTCGAGCCCTTGACGCAATGGGGTGGAAATATCTTAAACTCCAGGTCGTCGCGATCGTGGTTGTCGGCCAAGAAAATTATCTTTGAACCCTCTTTCTCCTCTTTTTCAAGGAGCTTCTTAATATTAGGAATCACCTCAGCGCACTTGTCGCTAGCCAAGGGGCCCTCTCTTGTAAATCCGTTCAAAACATCTACTACGATAATCGCCTTCACTTTTCCTCCTCCCCACTTTTTATTTTACAAGAAAGATTATTCCCGAAACAACCACCCCGTTTGCACAGGAACCCCTTCTTAGCTAAGCTTCTTAATTAGTAAACTACGTGGAGTTTATGCATATGGCATCTTAACTTTGGAGTTTCGGGAGATCGGTTAGAAATTCTTTATTGGAAAAGATGCTTCCAATTTTTGAGGGCGAGAGGATCAGGGTGGATATTTTAAAAGAAGGAGAAATGATTCTTTTGGTCACCAAAAAAGACCAAAGATTTTTGCTCACTCTTAAAGAAGGTGAGCAGTTTCACTATCAAAGAGGTGTAGTTTCTCACTCGGATATACTGGGAAAAACCGAGGGATGCGCGGTCAAATCTTCTATGGGCGAAGAACTAACGGTCTTTAGGCCCACCCTGGCTGACTACATCCTAAAGCTAAAACGCCGCACTCAAATAATCTATCCAAAAGATATCGGGGCCATTCTTGTCCGAGCAGATATTTATCCCGGGGCGAACGTGCTTGAGGCCGGGGTGGGTTCCGGCGCCTTAACCTTAGCTTTACTGAGAACGGTTGGCGATCGCGGAAAAGTAATTTCCTATGAGAACCGGCCTGAATTCGCGGCGCTCGCTTTGGAAAATATAGAGCGTTTTCTGGGAGATAAACCCGAAAATTTCGAGCTAAAGGTGGGCAATATCTACGAGGAGATTCCCGAGGAGACCGTTGATAGAGTCATTTTGGATCTTCCCGAACCCTGGCGGGCCTTGCCTCAGGTTGAAAAAGCTCTCAAACCCGGGGGAATTGTTTTGGCCCACATCGCCACGACCTTACAGATTCATGAGTACGTGGAAACGCTTAGAAAAACTAGTTTTTCGATGATTGAGACCTTTGAGGTGTTGGTTCGGCCCTGGCACGTTAAGGATTTGAGTGTTCGGCCGGAGCACCGGATGGTGGCCCACACTGGTTTTATGAGTTTGGCTAGAAAAAAGGCAGTAAGCGAAAAAGGCACCTAGTCCTACATAATGATACCGGCGATATCTGTCTTCACCGCCTCGGAAACGGCTCCTGAGCCGCCCAAGATGTAGACCTTCATAATTTGGCTCTTATAACCATTAAGCCAAAGATTGGTAACGTGGGGAACCGAATCAGGTTTAACTAAGATTATAGGAGCTAGTCCCCACCGAACTGCCAAGGGTCCACCAGCCAAAGCATCCGTGAAATAATCTCCCCTGGTTATAATCGTGTTAGTTCTGTTGAAATTAAAGATAGAACTGCCGGTTGAGGCCACATCGATTGCGGTGTCATATTCTGAGAGTCCCCAAAGTCTTTTCTGAACGGGATGGCCATTGTCATTCAACCATTTCTCCAGATTGGGATGGACCGCCCCCGGGCCTCCTACTATTATGGTTTGGGTAATTCCGGCTAAAGCTAGCTTGGTTTCTTGCGGAGGTTCGCCTGCAAAAGGCTTCACTAAAAGGATGGGCATGTTTTTGGAAGCGGCCGGGGCTGAAATTACCAAAGAATCAGGAAAGTTTTCCCCGGTTGTGATGATTGCGGTAATAGGAGCGGGAGAACCTTTTTCTCCTGAGATTTGAGCCATCTCAGCCTTGATGGCTAGAGCGGTTCCGTAAGCAGTTTGCCCCCAAAGCCTTACCACGCTTTTCACCCCAGGAATAGCCCTTAGGGCGTCTTCCACGGCAAAACCGAGGGCACCCGGACCTCCGAGCATATAAATCCTCTCAGACCCTAATCTTTGAATCTCCGCTCTGGTCTCATTAGTTAGATTATTGGGATTGGCTAAAAGAATAG
>DATBWY010000026.1:0-2126 GCA_036514555.1 Candidatus Subteraquimicrobiales bacterium | reverse complement strand
GATTTTGAGAACCATTTTTATCTGATTCAAAGTTAGAATTGGCATGTCCGGTCCGGAAATAAAGATCATTGAGGAAATCAAAGCGTTTTGCAAACCTGTTTTTTTAACGACGATGTTCGCCGCTTCTTCCTTGAACAGAGTTAGATTCTTAGCCAGGGCCACTTCTCTGCCGGAAGCTTGCCTTAGTATCCCTCGAATAAGACCAGTCAGGCCTTGGTTTTGGTCGGTCGTGACGAAAACTGCTTTGGATGAGGGAAGCTGAAACACCCGCTTCGCTTTCTCCAGGACCACTTCCTTCTGTGAGGATTTAACTCCCTCGAGAACCACTAAAAAAGGTCTCTTTTGCTCGGAAAGAGTAGTAATGAGGAAGAGATTCTGTTGTTCAAGAAGAGATTCATTTTTTAAGAAAATTAAGGTGCAGGTAGCTTTGGAGACTTTCTCCATAACTTCGGTGGGGATCTTCTCGGTGAGCCTTAAAAAGTTGAAAAGCTTTGCCTCGCCGGGATGGGAAATCAAGAAACCGATGAGCTCTTTTGCTTCTTTTTCTTGACCTGCCGCCACCAAAATTTTTACGCTTTCCCCAGCCTCCTCCCTCACCTCTTTGAGGCCTTGAAAAACGTCTCCGATCTTAACCGGAGCCTTTGGCTGCCACCTAGCCATACTGCCCTCCTCAAGGAATAAGCTATGAATACAGTCTCTGTCGATATATGCTTAACAATAGTCCTATAGCTGCCAGATTTGTTACCATCGAGCTTCCGCCGTAACTTAAGAAAGGAAGCGGTATCCCCGTAATCGGCATAATTCCAATGGTCATACCAATATTAACAAAAATTTGAAAAAGCCACATCGAGGTGATTCCGGTGGCAATAAGGGTCCCTAAAATATTCTTGGCGGTTGCCGCAATTCTAATCGCACTCAAGATTAGAAAGAAATAGACGGTTAGCAAAAAACCTGCCCCAAAAAACCCTAACTCTTCGCCGACAACCGAAAAGATGAAGTCGGATTCTTTGTTCGGTATAAACTTGAGATTGGTCTGCGTTCCCGAAAACAGACCCTTGCCGGTCAACTCTCCCGAGCCGATAGCAATCTTTGATTGCAACAGATTATAGCTGGCCCCGGAGGGGTCCGCCTCCGGGTTAAAAAACACCATAAGCCTCTTGAGCTGGTAGTCATCGAGAACTTTAAAGTGAACAAGGGCTACAAAAGCCAAAACTCCCAGAAGAATAATGGCCGCGTAATAACGGAGACGGGTGCCTCCCGCCAAAAGCATCCCCATTAAGATTGCCACCAATACCAAAGAAGTGCCTAGATCTGGCTGCTTGGCAATGATGATCACAGGAACCCCGACATGCATAAAGGCAAAAAGTAAATCCCGAGGCCGGGAAATGTTGCCCCTGCGTGTGGCTAAAAATGTCGCTAAGGAAATGATTATAAGCACCTTAGCAAATTCCGACGGTTGAAACTGAAAATCAAAGATAGAAAGCCACCTCTGAGAGCCATGGGCCGTACTTCCCAAGATGACCACGGCAAGCAAGAGAACGAGATTTCCAAAGTAGATATAAACGGTGTATGAACTCACCGAGTTATAGTTGACATAGGCCGCGGCCGCCAAAATTATCAATCCTATGGCGCCGTTCACAAGTTGGCGGTTGAGAAAGGAAGACGGCACTTTTCCACCAGTGCTGGCGCTGTACACCATCAAGGTGCCGTACGCGAAGAGAATTACCGCCAAAATTATGAGACCAAAATCAATTTTGCGAATAAATTTGGGCCAATCCGTCTTTTCTTCCGGCCGAGACGTAACCGCTAACATTTCCAAATATAACTCCTGAAAGACGATAGGTTTTAGGTTTTAGGTTAAAACTTCTATCCTATATCCTTTACACTATATCCTTAATCCTGATTTATCTTGAGGCGTCCTTAACGTCCTCTGAAGCCGGTGAAGAGGCCTGAAAGATAAAATCAAAAATGTTTCTCACAGCCGGAGCCGAGACCGAACCCCCGTGTCCTCCCTCCTCCACCAGCACCGCCACAACATACTGAGGATTGTTAGCCGGAGCGTAGCCTATAAACCAGGCAAAATCATCCTTGCCCCGAACCTGAGATGTTCCCGTTTTTCCCGCCAC
>DATBWY010000025.1:0-3456 GCA_036514555.1 Candidatus Subteraquimicrobiales bacterium | reverse complement strand
AAGCGATCATAGATGACAACGTCGGCCCTTTTTAAACACTCAAGCCCTTTTAAGGTTATTAGTTTAGGATCACCGGGTCCGGCTCCAACCAGATATACTTTGCCCAAAATTACCCCTATGTACAGGACATTACGGACTGCTGGCTAAATCCACGTGCGACAATCTTAACGCGGTTAATGCGGCACTGGAAAGTGCCGCCTATCCTTTTTTTGGGAACCTCTAGGGACAAGTGGCAGAGCGAGAACTGTCATCCCGAACGATGTTTCGGGATCTGGTTAAATAAACAACACCAATCGAGATTCTGAAATAAATTCAGAATGACACACGAAGAGTGATTTTTGGTTCTCGGTCAGCTCACAAGTCTAGAGTCCTAGAGCTCCCTTTAGACTTCTGCCTGATCCCTTATTTTTATGCCATGCTTCGGATTTCAGCCAGAATCGCGCCGGCACCTTTATCCAGTAGTTTTTGAGCTAAAGCCAATCCTGTGGCTTCTGGATCCGATGGATCTCCAAAAATAGTACCTCTGATTAGATCTTTTCCATCAAGACTGGCCACAATAGCCTCTAACTCAAGCTCTCCGCCCTCTATCTCGCCGTGGGCGCCGATGGGCACCTGGCACCCCCCTTCCAGTCTTCTCAACAAGGATCTTTCGGCTAAAACCGCTACCCTTGTGGGTTCGTGGTCCAGGTGTTTCAAAAGTTCAAACATTTCCGAATCATCTTTTCGTGCCTCAACCGCAATTGTTCCTTGACCTACCGCCGAAAGGCAAATATCCGTCGATATTCTTTCGGTAATTATTTCACTTAAACCCAAGCGATCAAGACCGGCTGCCGAGAGAATAATCGCGTCGAACTGGCCCTCGTTCATCTTTCTAATTCTTGTTTCCACATTTCCTCTCAGGTCGGCGAATTTGAAATCTTGCCGAAAATTAAGTAATTGCGCTTTTCTCCTCAAGCTGCTGGTACCGATGGTCGCGTTTTGTGGCAAATCATTGAGTGGAAGTTTTTCCCGGGAAATGAGAGCGTCGCGATGATCGTCCCTTTTGAGAATGGCCGCTATCGTAAGATCGGAGGGCGTCTCTGTGGGGAGATCTTTAGCGCTATGAACCGCCAAATCTAGCTCGCTTACGGATAGAGCCACCTCAATTTCCTTGACAAATAGGCCTTTATCGCCAATTTTCGCTAAAGGCGAGTCCAATATCTTATCTCCGGTGGTCTTAATTTTTTTTACTTCAACCCTGGCCGAAGTAATCTTCTCTAACTTCGCCGCTACCAAATTAGCTTGCCATAGAGATAGCTTACTTCCCCGGGCACCAATGATTATTGGGTCACGCATAAGATTCTAACTCTTTCCGGCAGATTCGCTCAATACCCGCAACTAACAACTGATTTTTTAAAGCCAAATGAATTGGGAAACTACAGTTATTTATTGTTTTTTTTCCTTTTAAGTCCGACTCCGTCGACTTCCTGCAAGTCAAAAAGCTGGCGGAGTGATTCGACATAGACATAACCGTCTTTCTGACGGGTACTTTCTTTAATTTTGACAATGGGCTGGTGCAAAAGTTTATTGATGATGCCACCGGCTAGGGTTCGAACTAGGTTTTTTTCTCTTTCGGAGAGACCGTTAAGTTTGTTCATAATTTTTTCGACCTCAGCCGCTTTAATCTCATCGGCTTTCTTTCTAAGAGCCGCGATAGTCGGGGTAACATCTAAAGAGTGAAGCCAAGCGCTGAACTCATCCACCTCGCTGTGGATTATGGTGTGGACCTTGCGAGCCTCTTTCTCCCGCTCGGCAACGTTGGTTTTTACTACTCCTTCTAAGTCATCAATATCGTACAAGAAAACATTCTCTAGTTTGTTTACTCGAGGGTCGATGTCTCTAGGTACCGCAATATCAATCAAAAAAATGGGCTTGCCTCGTCTTTTAGAAATTACCCGCCCCATATCCTTCCGGTTAATAACGTACTCCTGCGCTGCTGTCGAGCTTATTACGATATCCGCCTCGGCCACATAATCAACAAGGTGATCAAAGGGGACCGCTCTTCCCTTGAAGCGCTTGGCGAGCTCTTCCGCTCGTTTTGGCGTCCGGTTGGCAACTAAAACGCTGCTCACCCCGTTGTCCACCAGGTGTTGAACGGTGAGTTCGCCCATTTCTCCGGCTCCCAGAATCATTACTGTATGACCGGTTAAATCCTCAAAAATCTGTTTGGCGAGCTCAACTGCCGCGTAACTTATGGAAACGGCGCTTTCTCCGATGCTTGTCTGGGAGCGCGCTTTTTTTCCTACCGCTATGGCGTGGTTAAAGAGGCGATTCAGGATGATGCTCGTCGCTTTGCGATCTAAGGCGTGGGCGTAAGCCTCCTTGACCTGACCCAAAATTTGGGCCTCCCCTACGACCATTGAATCCAAACTCGAAGTAACTTTGAAGAGGTGGTTTATAGCTTCTCGGTTATCATAGAAATAGAGATACTTGGCGAGTTCACCTGGATCCCACTCATGGTAACGGCTTAAGAATTGAAGTATATCTTCCTTGCCGGCGGGGACTTCGCTCGCGATGGTGTAGATTTCCGTTCGGTTGCACGTTGAAACGATCACCCCTTCTTTGACACTGGGTCTAACTAGTAAATCGTTGAGCGCTTCATCCAGCTTCATTAGGGAAATCTCAAGCGTTTCGCGAATCTCTACGGGAGCCGTTTTGTGCGAAAGTCCTCCCACCAATAGATACATTTGTCAGCTCTCTCTCTTTAAGGATTTTTCCACCTGCCTGCAAAGTTTACCGCTACCTTAAGCTAGTCATTTGAGCAGCTAGACTTCTAAGTTCAATTTACGATGTATCATAGTAGATTATATCACAATAAGTGGCCTCTTAAAATCACACGAGATGGCTTAAGTACGGCACCACAATAAAACGAATTAGAATTAGTCCCAAAAAACCACTTAAAG
This sequence comes from Candidatus Subteraquimicrobiales bacterium, assembly GCA_036514555.1. Classification (GTDB taxonomy): domain Bacteria; phylum Actinomycetota; class Aquicultoria; order Subteraquimicrobiales; family DATBWY01; genus DATBWY01. The sequence goes on along the minus strand of DATBWY010000025.1, from coordinate 514 downwards.
CCAAAAGGGCCGCTTTTCGCCCTCCCCATCCGGCCGCCACTCTCAGAGCAAGGTAGGCCGAATAAAGAAGCCAGATAATTCCCGTGGTGATCAGGCGGGAAAGAACCACTATGTCTTGGGATATAACCCAGCGCTCGAGCGCCTGAATCGTTCCAGTTACAATTACCAAAGTGAGAAAAGGAAAACCAAAAATAATGGCTTGATAAGTTATCTCATCGAGAACTTCGAGTGACGGCAACCGCCGCAAGAGAATCTTGCTTTTTCTCCCCTTCATCTGGCGCTCCTGTAAAAGATAAAGAAGAGCGCTTCCTCCGGCTACGGTTAAAGCGGCGACCGTAATCCCGATAGAAGTAAAATGCAGTCCCACTAGCGGGCTTTTAAGAAGCGGGATGGGCGGTCCAGGCGCTGAATATTTGGCCGCGGCCTGAACAAGAAAAATTGCCACTACTATCGACGTAAAAAGGCCGAGAACCTTCATCTTCTTGGTCCTGAACTCGACCAGCAGGAAGCCTCC
>DATBWY010000024.1:0-2944 GCA_036514555.1 Candidatus Subteraquimicrobiales bacterium | reverse complement strand
TTGATAGATTATTATCAATAACTGCTCACAATTTATACTGATACTCCATATACTGCAGAGTTTTCATGGTTTTGGAGGGTATAGCAAGAAGCCTGAACTAACGAGTTCGAATAAAAAAATGCTTTTACACAGGGGCATTTTAGATTGGTGGGCCTATCTGGATTCGAACCAGAGACCTCACCCTTATCAGGGGTGCGCTCTAACCAACTGAGCTATAGGCCCAATCTCTTCTTCAGAAACGCTCGTCCTGCGCCTGTTTTAAAGTAGAACTTACTTAAGCAAAATATAAGTATAATACATTGCCCTTATCAGGGGGGCGCTCTTTCAAACCCCCGCCTAAGGCGGGTCAGCCTCTGGCTGAAACTGAGCTATAGGCCCACGTTAAGTGATTTAGCTCTTTTGCTACCTAGAGTCTGAAACCGGTCTAACGCCGATCGGTAAGCGAATTCCACGCAACGTAAACTGGTTTTATTCTACCAAGAAGGAAGGAAATATCAACCTCCAATTTCTTAGAAAGGAAACACCTTGTATTTTTTTAACATATAGTCGCCCTATCCGGGTTCCTAGCTTATCTTGGGTTTTGAAAAAGCCCGCCACTTTCAACGAACTTAGATCTCAAGCAACTTGCGACGAAAGGGAGAAGACGGGTGGCGGCAATCTGCGGCCGAAGGTATTGCAGATTCGCCCCCTGAGGCGAGCTTGAATCCCTGCCTGCCGGCAGGCAGGCAAAGTCCCCCGCACGTGCGGGGTGTGGTGAGTGAAAGGGGCAAAAAAAGCAAAAAGCAATTTTTTAAAAAAGATATCTTCGGCTCACGTTGCTCGCAATATCCTCTTTAGAAACCGGTGGATAACAAATTTTAGCAATCTATTATTGAAATGAACTCTCAAATTGGGCCCGCTGAAGCGACAGTTCATAGAACTCCGAACGGAGGCGGAACACTTTAAAAATCCTATTGTTTGACTCGCGAAGACCTTCGCCCTAAGACGCTTCTAAAGACACTCAAAAAAGATTCTAACACAATGATTAAAAGAAGAGTTATGGTCGCCGACAGGTCAAACTGACCGTCGTAGGGAGTCTCAATCTTCCCGGTTTCAACGGATAAAATAAACGGCTTGGTCAAATTAATGACTTGCTCGTAGCCGGGGACCGTTTTTAATTGCCCGAAGAAAAGGAGGATTATTCGGGCCAAGATTAGCAGTCCCAAAAGGGCGGTGATAACAATGACCGTTGTAACTAAGGCTTGCCCGAACCGGAAAAATGATTCCAAGCGATTTCTCCAAAAAGATTTCCAAAAATGTCGACGAAAGCGTGATTAATGGCTTTTTGTCCGTTTTTTATTGTATTCTATAGGCGCCCCATTGTGAAGCTTCATGAACTCAATTGGACCGCCTTCTTTTTGACAGAAGAGTGATAAAATACTACAATAAGTGAATAAAAAGATTGACTTCGTCCGTTACAAAACGGTCTATATATAATAGAGGGCATTTAATGCTGGGGTAAGAGATGTTTACCCTTATGAAGAGGGAGCATTCCTATAGAACGGTTGCTTTTCTGGTTCTTCTCAGCCTCCTATTATCTTTAACCCTATTTGATCTCCTCCCTTTTAAACCCGTCTCTTCCAGAGGGGCGTCTGTTAAAGGTTCTCCTTCAGGCGACGGCGGCGATGAGAACCCCGCTACCTTCAAGTTCCGGAAGGACAACTCCGATGTCCAGGTCATAAGTGGAGAAAGTACTCCGATTGCTCTAGACGAGGTCCCTTCTTGGTATGGCCGGCCTCAAGGCATGCGAATTTTTGTCAACGGAGTCGATGTCACGGACCCTGGCTACACCGGGCTCGGGGGGCCAAAAAAACCGGTGGGAATGGATTTATCTGAGAGCAAGGGCTGGCCAAATGTCTACGTGCCTCCAGGCAAGGTGGCCATAGACACGGTTCTCGGGCGCTTCAAGTTCTACGAGAAGGCCTCGGCCGGAAATTATGACACCGGTGTCGCCTTGGATGTGTTCGTCAGAGACAAGTACGCCTACGTCGCCGACGGCGGCGATCTGGGTTTTCAGATAATCGACGTCTCGACCCCGGAAGCCCCCAAGCTTACCGGTGATTACACCACCAAAACCGCCCTCGGCATCTTTGTTAGTGGAAACTATGCCTACATGGCCACCGCGGTCGGCTTACAGATTTTAGACATCTCCAAACCCGACGCACCCAAATTAGTCGGAAAGCTTCCCACCGAAAATGCCATGAAGATCTTTGTAAGCGGAAACCAAGCCTATATGACAACCCTTTCCGGACTTCAAATAATAGATGTCTCTAATCCGATCAACCCTCGGCTCACTGGAAGTTACGCCACCAACGATGCCCCCAGCGGTATTTTCGTCCGCGGAAACCTGGCTTTTCTCGCGGCGGGGGGAGGCGGTCTTTATATCCTCAGTGTTTCTAATCCGGCCTCGCCCACCCTTTTTGCGCAACTTGGAAACGAGCCGGCCAGGGGGGTTTATGTCAGCGGAAACTATGCCTATGTCGCCGCCGGTGAGGCCGGATTAAAAGTCATAAACATTTCTAATCCAAGCGTACCGAGCATCGTAGGAGTTCTTCATACCCCCGGTGGCGCCAATCAAGTTTTCGTGACCGGAAATCTGGTTTACCTCGCGGCCGGAGACGCCGGTGTTCTAGTGGTCGATGTTAGTAATCCGGCCCGTCCAACGACTATCCAAAACTTCGATACGCCGGGCTCGGCGATGGGGCTGTTTGTGACCGGAAGCCGAGTTTACGTCGCTGATCACGCCAGTGGTCTCCAGGTGATCGGCCTAACCACGCCCCCCTCTGAAATTCCCCAGGGCCCAGTAACCGCCGACTACCACTACACAACCCTCGGAAAATCTTTGGAAAAAGGCCCAACAAAACCGGTAGAGAAAGGAAAAATCCTAAGATTTGCATCACCCAAC
>DATBWY010000023.1:0-6205 GCA_036514555.1 Candidatus Subteraquimicrobiales bacterium | reverse complement strand
AGAGTGAGGAAAGATGCCTGAAGAAAAAAAGAAAAAGGGAGCGAAAAAAGAAACCCAGGCCCAAGAAAAAGAGCTTCGCGAAAGATTAGAAAAAGAGCTGGAAAAGGTGACTGTAAAGGATGTGGTAGCGCAGATGATGATTAGCTTAAGCAGCCTGGGATATCAAAAGTTAGGCTTGCCCGAGGAAGCCAACAAAAAATATAAAGACTTAGATCAAGCGGCCCTGGCTATTGACAGCTTATCCGCTTTAATTAAGGTAACCGAGGAACGGATTAGTCCCCAGGAAATTGCGACCTTCAAGAGCACCCTAGCCAATCTTCAACTTAAGTTCGTGTCCGAAAGCAAAAAATAGCGAATCGATAACTTTCGCTCGGTTCGAAAGCTACCCGCTCTTAGCCCTTTTTGGTAAACTTAAATTAAGCGCGAAGCCCAAAGACCGAACTCGCTTTAAACACGGCTGATTCTTAAAAAATCAAAAAGGTTAATCGGATGTCCCTTGAGGAGCAGCGGGAAGGATTTTTGTTAGGGGAGAGAGTTACCTGGGTTGGTATCTGGGCCGGGGTCGCTCTCACTCTTTTTGAAATTATGGCCGGCTTTGTGGGAAAAAGTACCGCTATTATCGCTGATGCTACGCATTCGGCTTCTGATCTGTTTGCAACCGTTGTTGTCTTGCTCAGTCTTAAAGTCGCCAAAAAACCCTTGGATGTGGAACACCCCTATGGCCACGGAAAGATTGAATCGCTGGCCGCCGGTGTCGTCGGTCTTCTTTTAATGGGAACCGGTGTCCTAATTGTCATTTCGGCCGCGCGAGCTTTGTTGAGAGGAGAAATCGCGGAACCTCAGATGATGGCTCTGGTGGCCGCGGTGGCTGCCATTGTAGTCCGAGAAAGTTTGTACCAATACACGGCTCGAGCCGGTAAGAAGCTCAACAGTCCGGCTATTACCGCTTCCGCCTGGCATCACCGGTCTGACGCCTACTCTTCGGTGGCCGCTCTTATCGGTGTTTCCGGAGGAATGCTCGGCTACCGGTTTTTGGACCCCTTGGCCGGAATTGGGGTTTCGGTGTTTATCGTGAAAATGGGTTGGGGTATTATCATCGACGCTTACCACGGTCTAATGGATACCGGGCCCGGCGAGCGGGTTTTAAAAAGTATCGTGAAGGTGGCCGAGAGTGTTTCAGGGGTCGAGCATGCCTATACCCGGGCCCGGAAAATGGGGCGATTCATCTTAGCCGACGTCAAAATTGACGTTGATCCAAAAGCCACCGTCGAGGAGGGACACCTGATCGGTCACCAGGTGAAACAAAAAATCTTGTCCGATGTGGAACACGTTGTCGACGTTATGGTGCACTTAAATCCCCATCTCGACTAAGTCCTTAAATCAATTTGAGACGGAGTTAAAATGGAACAATCTGCTTTTGAAAGCCTTAAAAACGTTTTGGGTAATGTTAAAACGCAGATTTTTTTACCCAGCGATGCCCTTATTAACTGGAACGTCGCTACCAGTATTGCCTTTGACTTAGCTGGAGATAAATCGCCTCTCGGAGAGAGACAAGCGCTTCAGGAGGCTTACCACGAGATGGTTGATATTGTGGCCCCGACAGTTGCAAGTTACGGTGGCAAGCAGGTAAATCTCTCTAATCCAATTTGTGTTTTTGACCGCCACGAATGGATTCTTGCCAATATTGAAAATACCAAAATATTGCTGAAGCCGCTTTCTCAAAGATACTGGGAGGCTCTGGAGGAATATCTTGCTTCGGCTTACCGCGGCGGTAGCTGGCTTAAGAAGGCAAGCGAGGTCACTCTGACCATCGAGATTGGCATAATGCTCGGTTATCTGTCCCGTAAAGTTTTAGCCCAATACGACATGCCGCTCCCCCGGGCCAGAGAAAATATTCCTCAGAACCTTCTGTATTTTGTGGAGCCCAATATCTTAATGCTTGAAAAAAAGTTTGGCTTAGATCCGGCTAATTTGAGGCTTTGGGTGGTTCTTCACGAGTTGAGCCACGCCTATCAGTTTACGGCTTGTGCCTGGCTCCGTGATTATTTTAACTCTCTTTTAGACAAGTATTTGAAGCTTATGGATGATTCGGTTAAAAAGTTGAAAACAAAAATCGATTCGGGGGCAAAACCTCTTCGCTGGTCGAGATGGTGGTGGCAAGAAATTTTAAGCCCCGAACACAAGCAAGTAATCCGGGAAATTCAGGCTTTTATGTCGCTACTTGAGGGCTACAGCGACCACTTAATGTTTGAAGCCGGAAAAAAGATGCCTCAATACGAAAAGATGTCGGAGGTCTTTAGAAAAAGAGAGAGAAGTTTTGCCCAAAAGATTCTGGAGACCATTTTTGGATTCAACGTCAAAAGACAGCAGTACGAGTGGGGGGAGCGATTCGTCTCCTACGTTGTCAAGAATAAAGGAATCGACTTTTTTAATCAGGTTTGGGAGGACAAGGGTAACCTTCCCCAATTAAATGAGATTTTAAATCCCTCTCTTTGGATTGCTCGCCTCTCATAAAAGGGGGACGTTGTTGCTTTTGTTGCATTAAGCATTTTGTGATGCTAAAATCCTTCTATGCCAAGGAAACCAAGACTCGATGGTACCGGATTTCTCCATCACGTCATCGCTAGAGGCATCGAAAAGCGAGACATATTTTCCGGGGATAAGGACCGAAATTTTTTCCTCGAAAGATTAGGAAAGGTTCTTACGGAAACAGCTACTCTGTGCTATGCCTTTGCCCTGATCCCCAATCATTTCCACCTTTTGCTAAGAACAGGACGTCAGCCGATCTCTACGGTTATGAGACGACTTCTCACAGCCTATGCCGTCCACTTCAACCGGCGGCAAAAGCGCACCGGGTACCTTTTTCAAAACCGCTACCGGGACATTATCTGTCAGGAAGACGCCTATCTGCTGGAACTTATAAGGTACATTCACCTAAATCCCTTAAGGGCAAAGGTGGTTTCAGATCTCTCAGAGCTTGATCAATATAAGTTTTGCGGACACCATTTTCTTGTTGAAAATAAAGATTCACCTTGGTTTCAAAGTAATCTAATCCTGGAATTTTTTGGAGACACAACGAAAAAGGCTCGAAATGCCTACCGCGCCTATATGGTAGATGGGCTGAAGATGGGCAAAAGGCCAGAATTTGCTGGAGGTGGACTGAGGAGGAGTCTTGGTTATCCAAAAACTAGTCCCAAAGAAAGGGTCTATCACGATGAGCGAATTCTAGGCGATAGCGACTTTGTTCTCAATCTCACAGAGGAAGACAATCTACCAGAAACAGATCCACCTTTTAAAGACATCGAGGAGTTAGCAGAGAAAGTATGCCAGATGTACAGCCTGACCAAAGAGCACCTAACTGGGGAAGGACGTTCTCTAGAAATAACTCAGGCCCGGGCTTTAGTTTCTTATCACGGCGTCCGCTCCATGGGAATGTCAGCTGCGGCTATAGCTAGACACCTCGGTTTAAATCGCTCCTCTGTTACGAGATTGATTGGAAAAGGAAGCGAGCTAGCTCAAAAAATGGATATTTCTTGATATCATTTACTCGGACAGGCGCTTCGCCGCTTTGCAACGAATGCAACAACGTCCCCAAAGGTAAATGCAACGAAGAGGTGCGCTTTGCAACGAGTGCAACAACGTCCCCAAATAAATAAAAAAAATCAAATAAGTCGTTTTATCCGGAAGCTCAAGAAGGATCGAAGTTACCGGGGTCAGATTGTTTATGAGATGACTTTGCCCGCGAAAGAACCTAAATTCGGGACTCTAAAAAAACCATTGCCGGCGAAACTGGAGAGAAAACTTAACACTTTGGGTTTGGATAAGCTCTACTCCCATCAGACCGAAGCCATTAATCTCATTAGAGAAGGCAAAAATGTCATTGTGGTCACGGGCACCGCTAGCGGCAAAAGTCTCTGCTATAACCTGCCAGTTTTAGAAACCATCCTCAAGGACCCCAAGGCGACCGCTCTCTATCTTTTTCCTACCAAAGCCCTGGCTCAGGACCAACTGAGAGCCTTGAATCAATTTAAGGGGCAGGTCCTTAGGGCAGCTACCTATGACGGCGATACTCCCGGCGACGAAAGAGCCTGGGTGAGAAGACAAGCGAATGTTGTCTTATCCAACCCCGACATGCTTCACTTTGGTATTCTTCCCCACCATCCAAAATGGGGAAATTTCTTACTGAATCTGAAATTTGTGGTAATTGACGAGGTTCACACCCTAAGAGGAGTGTTCGGTTCCAACTACGCCAATGTGGTAAGACGCCTGAGAAGAATCTGTGCTCACTACGGAAGCAAGCCTCAATTTATTCTCTCTTCGGCCACGATCGCCAATCCTAAAGAGCTGGGTGAAAAACTACTTGGTTTAGATCTGGAGGTAATCCGGGATGACGGCGCGCCCCAAATGGAAAAGGTCTACTTGCTTTGGAATCCTCCCTTTTTGGATGAAAAAGCGGAGGCTCGCCCCGACGAAGGCGGGGTCAGAAAGAGCTCGAACTCTGAGACCACCTACCTCTTCTTACGATTAGCCGAGGCAAACCTTAAAAATATTGTTTTTTCTAAATCTCGCCAGACAGCCGAGCTCATCTATAGATATGCTTTGAACCAGATCAAAGATCAGTCAAAAGTCAAAAGTCACAAGTCGAAAGAGGCTCAAAACTATCACCTTGACTCCGAACTCGGAACTCGGTTGGCTTCTTACCGGGCGGGCTACCTGGCAGCGGAACGACGGGAAATCGAGAAGAAACTTTTCAAGGGAGAGCTCTTAGGGGTGTCCTCGACTAATGCTTTAGAGTTAGGGATTGACATCGGAGACCTTGAGGCTTGCCTAATTAACGGGTTTCCCGGGACCATTGCCTCCTTTTTTCAACAGGCGGGGCGCTCGGGGCGCACTAAACTTAAGTCCTTGGCTGTTTTGGTCGGAAGCGATGACCCCTTAGACCAGTATTATCTGAAGCATCCCCAGGACCTTTTCGGAAAACCTCACGAAAAAGCTCTTATTGATCCGGATAACCGGAAGATTTTTCTGTCTCATCTTGCCTGTTCATCGTATGAGCTCCCCTTGACTCCCGATGACAAAAAATATTTCAAAGATTTTAAAAAAGGCCGTGAGGCCTTGGTCAAACAGCGAGAACTTAGCTTCCACCACGGTAAATGGTTTTTTATGCCTCCTCCCACCGGCGCAAAATTCCCGGCCCAAAGGATAAATATTCGTTCGGCTTCTCAGAACACCTACTCAATTGTGGAGGCTAAAACTGGCTTTCTGTTAGGGACAGTCGATCATGAAACCGCTCTTTTTTATGTTCATCCCGGGGCCATTTATCTTCATCAAGGGGATTCCTATCTCGTGCTCGAGCTCGATTTAGCCGAAAAAATCGCGCTGGTTAAACCAGCTGAATCTGATTATTACACCCGGCCTCGAGACCTTACCGACATTAAGATTTTAAAGAGCTTAAAGAAAAAAAGTTTGGGAAACACTATGGTTTTCTTTGGTGAAGTCGAGGTAACGACGGAAGTTATTGGCTTTCAAAAAAGAATAATTTATGGCGGTGAGATTTTAGGCGAGGAAACCCTGGACTTACCGCCCCAAAACTTTCAGACCGAGGCTTTTTGGTTTCTGGTTCCCCAAAAAATCGTGAAAGAACTGGATCTAAACGAGAAAGAGTTAGCCGGAGGCATTCACGCCGTCGAGCACGGAGCCATTGCTCTTCTCCCTTTCTTTGCCATGTGTGATCGCTGGGACATCGGTGGCGTTTCCACCCCAATCCACTTCCAGACCGGCGAGCCCACCATCTTTATCTATGACGGCCACGAAGGCGGAGTCGGAATTGCCGCTTATGGTTATCAACTCGGCCAAAAGTATCTTAAAAAAACTTGGCGGATGATCAGAGACTGCCGCTGTGATTTAGGTTGTCCCTCCTGTGTTCAGTCTCCAAAGTGCGGCAATTTTAACGAACCCTTAGACAAAAAAGCCGCCCTTAACATTCTTAAAGCCCTTCTCAAGTAACTCTTTAGATGAACGCGGGCTTTTTTTGAAGTTACAGGTCTTTCCGGGAAAACTACCGGCCCACTTATAAAAATCAGGTAATTCTTCCAAAGTCATTGGCCTAAGATTTACTTTTTTGCCCTCAAGAATCATTGCAAAAGCGCACCTCTACCGGTATTAATCGATTCTAGCATCACTTAATATTTAAACTCCCAAAAGT
>DATBWY010000022.1:0-4352 GCA_036514555.1 Candidatus Subteraquimicrobiales bacterium | reverse complement strand
TTTTCGCTGGATATTAGTGGTTTTGTGGGGGGGAATTATTTTTTATCTTTCGTCCAAGCCGCTGACTGACTATCCTCAACTTGTGCCGGATTATGTGGCCCACCTCTTTGAATACTCGGTTCTCGCCCTTCTGCTTTGGAGGGCGCTACATTATGACCGCCAAACTTCCTTCAGTTTATCTATCCTCGTAATCGCGCTCACTTCTTTTTATGGTCTGACTGATGAGACTCACCAAATTTTTGTCCCCACCCGCACTTTTAGTCCCATTGATTTGGCCGTTGATACCCTGGCCGCTATTTTAATCACCCTGATTTTATTGACCTTATCCAAAGTTTTTCGGTTTTCTTAAGTGAAGCTCCACGGCCTTACACCCGTGGCTTTCTAGTGCGTGGGTAAAATTCTCGGGTCTTATGGTTGAGTTAGCGCCTCTATTTTTACATTTTTCCCAATGTTACTTAAATCAGGCTTTTTCTTGAAATAGGCAAGGTGAGAAAAACAGCGGCAATCTGATGAACCAAAGCGGGGGATTAAGTTTGTTGGGGAGACGTTGGTTTGGATTTGCTGGTTAATTACACATTCGAAACGCTCTTTCGAATCAACAGTTCTAATTTCTAAAATTTGTCCTTTCTCTAAAAAATAGTCGATGTGCCAGTGGTATCTTTTTTCCTTCTTCAGGTGACGGGAGATCCTAGCGATGAAATTTTTCAAGGCACTTCCCGAATACACGTAGTATCCTGGCCAAAATGTAATCAGACCCAGTTTCCCGACTCTTAAAGTAGATTTTTCGGCTAGATTTATTAGCAGGAGATAAGTCACCAACCCGACCTCTTCCATCCACCAAAAACCAGGCCTCAAGGTTCATGCAAACGCAAGATTTTAAAAAGGTTTAGATCTCGACCCGGATGCAGGTTAGGGTGCGCGAAACACCGTCAATATTTTGGATCTTCGAAACTATCAGGGTCCCGATGGCATTAAAGTCCGAAACTTCGACTTCGACAATGGCATCATAAGGACCAGTAACCGCCGAGACCGATTTTACTCCTGGGATACCCGCAATTCCTCTGACAACACTCCCGGCTTTTCCGGGTTCAGCCGTAATTAAAATGTACGCACCCACCATTTTAGCTCCTCTCTTTTCTAAGAACTCAAAAAATTTTCTTCTTTATGCTGATTTTAACACAATTGGGGGAATCCAATTCTTGCTATTTTCGGATGAGTCTCGATGAATTCAAGAAGAGGAGAAAATCGGGAATGGCGTGGGCCACCGCCGCCATCAGGGGAGTCAAGATACCGGCTGCGGCGAGAGTGATTCCCAGGACGTTAAAGATAATGCTTCCGTATATATTCTGCCTGATTACGGAGAAAGTTTTTCGTCCAATATTTATAGTGGTTCCCACGGCTCTAAGATCGTTAGTCATCAGGGCGATGTCCGCGGCTTCAATGGCCACGTCAGAACCGGCCACTCCCATAGCCATTCCCACATTAGCGTGGGCTAAAGCGGGAGCATCATTTACACCGTCTCCGACCATTAAAACCCTGCGGTTCTCTTCTACCAGTTTCTTTACTTTCTCCACTTTGTCATGGGGCATCATCTCCGCGACAACCTCATCAATACCCACCTGTGACGCTACTGCCTTGGCGGGACGCCAGCTATCCCCGGTGAGCATTATTAGGTTGGTCAACCCAATTTTCTTAAGGTCCCGAAGGGCCTGTTTTGTCTCTTCCCTGACCACATCGGCGATGGAGATGGCGCCGCAAACTTCGCGGTCGTGACCGATTAAGACAACCGTCTCTCCGTTCTTCTCTTTAGCCCTACTGTAATCCTCAATTTCCGGTGGAATAGCAACATCTCGTTTTTCAAAAAGAATCTTGTTTCCTAGAAGGATGACGTGATGATAGTGTTCGTTCTCTTCTTTGGTTAAAATTGTCGCCGCTTTTTCTGTCGTTTGAGCCGCTTGATCGTTTTTGGGATAGGCAATTACTCCCTGGCCCCGGATTGCCTTGAACTCCCTGGGATCTGGTACTTTTAATCCGTATTCTTTGGCTTTCCCGAGCACGGCTTTGGCTAAAGGATGCTCCGAGTATTTTTCGGCTATGGCCGCAAGGGTAACAATTTCTTCTTCCGTGTGTCCCCTCAAGGCTTTTATGTCGGTGATCTTTGGCTCACCCAAGGTTAAGGTCCCCGTTTTATCCAGCACCACCGTGTCAATCTTTGAAAGCTCTTCCAGAAAGACTCCTCCCTTTATGATGATGCCTTTTCTGGCGGCTTTTCCGGCGCTGGCAACCACGGCTAAAGGAGTCGCCAGGGCGATCGCGCAGGGACAAGCGACCACAATGGTGGCGATGGCGGAAAGAGGGTTTCCGGTGACCAAAAAGACCAGGAGACCCAGACCGAGCACCGCCGGGACGAAGCGAGCCGAGAAGCGGTCGGCAAACTTCTGCACCTTCGATTTGGTTCCCTCGGCTTCCTCAACTAACTTGATGATTTTTCCGAGAGTTGTGTCTTTGCCCACGTTCGTTACTCTTATCTGAAGCAGCCCCTCGCTGATTGAACCGGCGAGAACCGTATCGCCTTTTCCTTTGGAAACGGGCATTGGTTCCCCCGTGATGGGAGCCTGGTTTACCGAGGCTTGGCCGCCAATGACGCTGCCGTCTACGGGAATTCTTTCCCCTGGTTTTACGGTAACAATGTCGTCATGGTGAATCTCATCCACTTTCACTATTTTTTCCTCATTTGCTCGTTTGATGGTGGCTTCCTGAGGAAATATTTTTAAAAGTTCTCGGATTGCTTTTCTTCCCCGATCAGTCGTTAATTCGTCCAAATACTCCGCAAACAAGGTAAAAAGGACGATTACGGCGGCGGCTAAAAATTCCCGGATGGTAAGGGAGGCAACGATCCCGATAGTCATGGCTACTTCCATTGTGACCGTGCGGGCTCTGAGAGCGTAATAAGCCTTCTTAAAAATAGGAATGCCTCCCAAAATAACGGCGAGAATTGAGAATATATCAAGTTCAAGGGAGGGTTTCCATATTTTTGACCAGCTTAAAATAATGGCGACCGCGACGAGGCTTATACGAAGAATCTCCGCCCCGTGGTGTACTTCTTTTTCCCACTGATATTCTTCAGCTTCATATCCGGCTTTCTCGATAGCCTCTTTGATCTTGGAAACATCAGTTTTATTTTGATCGTAAGATATAGATGCTTTTTCGGCGCTTACCGCTATTTTTACGTCTTTAATTCCCTGGGTTTCTAGCAGTTTATTCTCCACTTTCAGGGCGCAGGAGGCACAGTCCATGCCTTCGATTTTAAGCTCGCAAGTCCTTGGGACTTCCCTTTTTGCATTAAACGATCCTATTCTTCTGGGCTTTGCCGCCCGAGAATTATTTTTCCTGAACATGCTTTAAACCCTCATAAAAGAGATTTTTAATGTGATCGTCATCTAAACAGTAGTAGGCCGCCTTTCCTTCCTTCCGGTATTTTACCAGTTTTAAGTTGCGTAAAATTCTTAAGTGATGGGATACGGCTGATTCGCTTGAACCAACAAGCAGAGCCAGGTCGCAAACGCACAATTCTTCCTGGGATAAAGCCCAAAGGATTTTAGTGCGGGTGGGATCACCCAACACTTTGAAGGTCTCGGAAAGGCCCTGAATAATCGAGTCGGGTTCCATTCTCTCTTTAACTGACTTTACCTTCGCCTCATCGATGCAGTAGCTTTCGCAAACGTCTGATTCGAGGCTCGGAGAGGTTTTGAGTTCCTTCTTGATCATAATTATGGATGAACGATTGAACAATTATTCATATATTAAATAATATCAATTTTATTTTTCAGCGTCAAACGTAAGCTTAGCTCGATCGCCCTTGATCACGAGTTGGGTGCCGAAAATCTCCGATATTTTAAGGAGTCGCGTCAAAATGCTTCCGGCCTCTTTTCCGTAAACCAACGTTGGTTGGCCGCTCGCCGTAACGTACACCGGAATAATTTCCGCTTTCATAGTTCCGCTTTTGGAAGAGAGATTCACCCTTAAAATGAAGGTTTCCCCAGTTTTTCGGCTATAATGATCGAAAACAAAATCCCCCAGGCTGTAGGCGATCAATTTCTTTTTGTAAACCTCTAGACCCTGGATAACGTGAGGATGGGCCCCCAACACCAAGTCAGCGCCGGCATCGATAGACTTGTGAGCCAGCTCTCGCTGGTAGCGAAGAGGATAGTCTTGATATTCGGCTCCCCAGTGAAAGTAGATAACCAAAAGATCTGACTTTCTCTTGGCCATTTTTATCTGGCTCAAAATATTTCCCGCGTCTGCTCTTGCCGGTGCCACGCCGGATTTTGTTTCGGTGGGGTAAAATCGGT
>DATBWY010000021.1:0-2047 GCA_036514555.1 Candidatus Subteraquimicrobiales bacterium | reverse complement strand
TATCATAACCCCGTGGGCTCCCGCCGCCAGAGCCGCTAAGGAAAGGGGCTCAACAAGCTCGCGCTTTCCGGAGGCATGAGAAGGATCGACAATAATGGGCAGATGACTCTTTAGTCTCACGATAGGTATAGCGCTTATGTCAAGGGTATTCCTGGCTGACGGTTCAAAAGTTCTAATACCCCGTTCACACAGGATAATCTCTTTATTCCCCTCTTTGGAAATATATTCCGCGGCCATCAAAAGTTCTTCGACAGTACACCCAAAGGATCTTTTCAAAAGAACCGGTTTTTTAATTTTGCCAACTTCTGTCAAAAGCTGGAAGTTCTGCATGTTTCTGGCGCCAATCTGTAAAATATCAGCAAACTTGGCCACTAAATTCACATCTCGGATGTCCATAACCTCTGTGACTATCGGAAGACCGGTCGCGTCTTTGACTTCAGCTAAAAACTTTAATCCGGCTTCACCCAAACCCTGGAAGCTATAGGGAGAAGTTCTCGGCTTAAAAGCCCCACCCCTTAGAATAGCGCCTCCGGCAGCCTTAACGATCTTCGCTGTCTCCAAAAGCTGCTCTTTAGTCTCAACCGAGCAGGGGCCGGCGATTATCGTAAAGTTATTCCCGCCAATCTGGATTCCGTTTACATTAATGACAGTATCTTCGGGTTGATATTCCCTGCTTACCAACTTATAGGGGGTGCTTATGGCCACAATTGTTTCAACTCCCGGGAAGGCTTCAAAGGGAATTGTTTCGACCTTCTCCCGGTCGCCAATCGCCCCGATGACCGTCTTATATTTTCCCCTGGAAATATCCGCCCGACAACCGGCCTCCTCAATTTTTTTGACAACCCTCTCGATTTCCTCTTCGGTCGCTCCCTTCTTCATCACGACCATGTCCGACATTTTCATCAACTCCATCAAGGTAGGTCATGGGTCAAGAGACACGGGTCTAGAAACCCCGACTCATGACTCATGACTTAGAACTTTTTAAAACTTTACTCAAAGCTTGGAAAAACTTTTTATTTTCATCGGGTTTGCCCACTGTCACTCGCACAAAGTTCTCGCATCCTTCTCCAAAAACTTCCCCGGTCCTGACGATGACTCCCTCTTTCAAAAGAGCTCTGAAAACTTCCCGAGAATCCCTTCCGACGTCAAGCCAGACAAAATTGGTCTGGGAAGGAACATAACTCAATCTTAATCCCTCAAACTCCCGATAAAAAAACTCCTTGCCCTCTTTGTTTAGCCGTTTTCTCTGTTCAATCTCTTCGGGGCTGTCGAGAGCGGCAAGAGCCGCCGCCTGCGCCAGAGAATTAACATTGTGTGGATCCCGAATGTTATTAGCCACCGAGACCAGCTCCGATGGCGCAATTGCGTAACCTATCCTTAAACCCGCTAGACTATAAATTTTAGAAAATGTTCGAAGAACGGCGACCTTCACCCCTTCACGTGCGGCGGAGATGGCCGGGCGAAAGTATCCAAGACTATCCGAATAATTAGGGTCATCCACAAATTCAAAATAGGCTTCGTCAAAAATTACCAGCACATTTTGGGGGACACTCTTTAAAAATACCTCAATTTCATCCCTTTTAACAATAGTTCCGGTCGGATTGTTGGGGTTACAAATAAAAATAACCTTCGTTTTGTCGCTAATGGCTGCTTTCGTGGCCTTTAGGTCTAAGCGGTGTCCGTTAAGGGGAACCTTGATAACCCGGCCCTCAAAAATCTCAACTATTCGAGGGTAAAGCGCGAACGAAGGCACCGGCACGATCACCTCTTCCCCAGGATTAAGGACAGTCTGGGCGAAAAGACGAATTATCTCGTTTGAGCCGTGGCCTAACAGTAAATTTTCAGGGCTTACCCTTAGTGAGGTGGCAAGTTTTTGTTTTAAAAGAGCGCCTTCCTCGGGATAACGGTTAACAAAGGAAAGTTTTTCTTCCAATGCGGAAATAATTTTGGAAACAGGCGGATAAGGAGATTCATTAGAAGCCAGTTTAATGACCTTTTTTAGGCCAAGATCCCTTTTAACCTGCGAAATTGACCTTCCGGCTTGATA
>DATBWY010000020.1:0-6988 GCA_036514555.1 Candidatus Subteraquimicrobiales bacterium | reverse complement strand
TTTTAGACAGTTTTTTGGCTTTTTCTTGGATCGCAAAAGCGGTGGCCAAACCCGAAATGCCTCCTCCGATGATCGCTACTCTCGCCACTTTCATCCTCCAATAAAAATTAAGCCGATTTTACTCTTAGCCCCTTTGAACTGTTCAGAGCTTTTTCGACAATCTCCGCCAAAGCCTCAATGAACTTAGGAGAACTGTTAAGAGAAGGGCTTCGCTTAAAAATAACGATTCCCTTCGACTCCGCTAAATCGCGATACATTATATCGATCTCATAAAGAGTTTCAACGTGGTCGGAGACGAAACTTATGGGAACCATCAAAATCTCTCGGTAGCCATCGTGCGCTAAATTTTCAAGCACTTTTTCAGTGGATGGTTTCATCCATTTAACGGGCCCACTGCGACTTTGGAAAGCTAAGTGCCAGGAAATTTTTCTCAGGCGCTCACGCAAGCCTTCGATCGTTCTTTTTAGATGATCAAGATAAGGATCTCCTTGATCGATGAAGTCCTGAGGCAAGCTATGAGCGGTGAAAACTATCTGGATTCTTTTTCGATTCTTGGCGGGAAACTCCGCTAGGGTCTCGTTTATCTTTTGAGCTAACGTATCCAGGTAGGTAGGATTGTCGAACCAGTGGTCGACATAGACAACCTCAAGGTTCGGATTGCGTTTTAGAACCCGCTTTAGTTCCTTAAAACATGAGCCAGTAGTTGCCCGGGAGTAGTGGGGGAAAAGACTCAAGGCAACCACTTTTTTTATCCCGTCCTTCTGGATTTGTTCGACTGTCTCTTCTATAAAAGGGTGCCAGTAGCGCATTCCCACATAAACTTTAAAGCCGGGACCTTTAGAGTCCGTCTTTGAGCGCGAGTTAAGCTCTTTTTCCAAGGCTTGGGCTTGTCCGTTGGTGAGGTCAAGGAGGGGAGATTTCCCCCCGATTTGGGCGTATCTAGAGATTACTTTTTTAGCGCGTCTCGCTGAGATGAAGCGGGCCAGAATTGGTTGAAAGGGCAGGCGAATTATTTCCTTGTCAGAAAACAGGTTGAACAAAAAAGGTCTTACGGCGTTTAATGAATCCGGACCTCCCAAATTGAGCAAAAGAACAGCGGTTAAACCCTCTCCTTTTGACTCCAGACTCATCCCCTGTCCCTTTTTTTACCGTGTTTGTGAACCGCTTCTACCATTGCTATCACATTTTCCACCGGAGTTTGGGGCAGGACGCCATGGCCAAGATTGAAGATGTAGCCCGGAGTGTCTCCCGCTTGTTCAAGGATATCTTGAACCCTTTCTTCAATCTTCTCCGGCGGTAAGAATAGGGCAAATGGATCCAGATTTCCCTGGACAGCAACCTCGGGACCCAACCGTTTTCGGGCCACACCAAGCTCTATCCGCCAGTCGACCCCAATCACATCGCTGCCGGCGGTTTTCATCCGTTCGAGCAACGAAGAACCCCCGTTGATGTAGTAAATAAGGGGAATCCCGTCTCGGTTCAGACCGTCGAATATCTGCTTCGCATAGGGAAGGGCAAATTCATCGTAATCGCGAGGGGAGAGAATTCCGGCCCAGGTATCAAAGAGCTGAAGAGCTTGGGCCCCCGCTTCGATTTGGGCATTGAGATAAAGAGTTACCGTACGGGCCAGTTTGTCAAGAAGTTGATGGACCATTTGGGGCTCAGAAAACATCATCTTTTTTGACGCCAAAAATTGCTGCGAACTTCCTCCTTCAATGGCGTAGGTGGCTAAGGTGAAGGGAGCGCCTGCAAAACCAATTAAAGGGACCTTTCCCCCAAGCTCCCTCCGTAAAATGCGAATGGCCTCCATCACGAAGCCGGTATCTTTTTCAGGATCGGGTATTTTTAAAGCGTCCACCGCTGATCTGTCTCTTACTTTTCCTAATTTAGGTCCCTCGCTAAATTCAAGGGGGGTTCCCATTGCTTCTAAAGGAATGAGGATGTCCGAAAAGAGGATGGCCGCGTCAACCTTAATTTTTTTTACCGGCAACAAGGTAACTTCCGCTGCTAACTCGGGGGTTTTACACATTTTTAAGAAGGGAATTTTTTCTCTAATGTTTCGGTACTCTTGCATGTACCGGCCGGCTTGCCTCATAATCCAAACGGGTGTAGAATCCACTGGCTGCCGGCGACAGGCCTTAAGGAACCTATCAGCCCTACTCAACCTGCCTCCTTTACCTTCTGCTTTTTTCGGGTGCGGTAAGGGATATAATTACAGAAAGGCTCTTCGTCAAGGTAATGCCCGTAAATAACTTCGGCCCGGGCCCGGCAACCTCCACAAACACTCAAGTACTCGCAACTACCACATTTTCCTCGGTACGCATCAAAATCTCTTAGGCTTTTGAAAAGGGGAGAATTTTCCCAAATCTCCCGAAAGGGTGTTTCCTTAACGTTGCCCGCTACCTCCGGAAAATAACTGCAGGGCTGAACGTTACCAAAGCTATCAATGAGACAGATTAGCTGTGCCGCCAGGCAACCCTTGGCGCCTCCGGTCGAGAATTTGAGGTTTCTCCGCTCGTATTTGATGCCGTCTTCTTTAGCTCTCTGCATGCAAATTCGGTAGTAGTGAGGGGCGCAGGTTGGCCGCATAAGCATCTCTTTTTCTTCCAGTTCCTTATAAAAGTGCCAGGTTAAGATCTCCTCATACTCGTCGGCTGGAATTAGTTCATCTATGATTTCTTGGCCTCTCCCGGTGGGAACAATAAGGAACATGTACCAGGCGGTTGCCCCCAGGTCCTTAGCTAGTTGATAAACCTTGGGGATTTCACTTCGGTTTCTTTTGGTAAAAGAAGAGTTGATTAAAAAGTCAATGTTATGCTTTTTAAGATACTCAATTCCTCTTAAAGTTCCTTCGAAGGCTCCTTTTTGGTTTCGGAAGTCGTCATGAATCTCAGAAGTGGATCCATCTAGACTAAGGGACACTATCTTAATACCAGAAGCCTTTATATTTTTACTCACATCGTCGTTGATGAGAGTTCCGTTGGTCGCCATACAAACTCGAAGACCTTTTTTAGTGCCATATTCGGCGATATCAAAGATATCCTTTCGAAGAAGGGGTTCGCCTCCCGAGAGAACAAAGGCAGGCTTACTAAAACTTGTGATGTCGTCAATGAGCTTGAAGGCTTCTTCGGTCGTAAAATCTCCTTCTGAAGAACCAAGTGTCGAAGAAGAACGGCAGTGAATGCAGCTTAAATTACATCTGCCCGTTGCTTCCCAAGCAATCCACTTGGGAATAAATTCGGTAATCACAGACTTCTTGACCATGTATCTGTATCAACTCACTTTCTTCTAGACTTAACTGAACCCCAAAAACTGAACACAAAAAGTGAATAATTCGCACTTTTTTAGTCACATTTAATTTTAACATAGCCTCTCTCAGTTTGGCGAATTAGACCGCGACCTCCTCGTGTTTATCCGTGCAATTTTAACTCTCATTTGTCACTCTCTCGTCTTGCTTTTCCAGGTTCGAAAGCCGCAAGCCCACCAGTCTTACCTTTTTATCTATGGAGAATTGCTCCAGCAGTTTTACGGCCGCGTCAAAAATGATTTTTATGGACGAAGCTGGTTCTTGCAAAGTATAGGTCTTGGTATGAGTTGAGAAATCACTAAACCTTATTTTTAAGGTAACCGTCTTCGCTTGATACCGATAATTATTCAATTCTTGGAAAAGGAATCGAGCAAATCTCAAAAGTACTGCTTTAACCTGTCCCAGGCTGTCGGTATCTTTTTCAAAGGTTGTTTCCCGTCCAAAGGATTTTGGCTCGTGAAAGGGGGTAACCGGGGAATCATCAAGGCCCCGGGAAAAATTATAAAGCAGGTTGCCGTAGGTCTCACCGAAGACCTGAATTAATTTGTGAGAAGAAGTTATCGCCAATTGACCGATGGTCGTAATGTCCATTTCTTTTAGGCGAGCCTCAGTTTTTGGTCCCACGCCAAACAGCTTTCTGACCGGGAGGGGAGCCAGAACTTTTTTGACATCGCCTTCCCTGATTACGGTTAACCCGTCTGGTTTGTTTAAATCCGAGGCAAGTTTGGCCAGCATTTTGTTGGGGGCGATTCCCACCGAAGCCGTAAGGCCGAGTTTTTCTCTGATTTCTTTTTTGATCTTTTTGGCGATCGTTTCGGGGTCTGCTCCAAACTCGGAAACGTCTAGCGAAGCTTCATCTAAGCCGAGTGACTCAACGAGAGGGGTAAATTTTTTAAGGATGGTTTTCATTTCCAAAGAGACCTCAACATATTTTTTGAAGTCAACCGGCAAAAAGATAGCTCGAGGACAGTTTCTGTAGGCTCGACTCAGAGGCATACCGGACCGGACACCAAACTTTCGAGCTTCATAAGAAGCCGCGGAAACCACTCCTCTTTTTAAAGGTTCTCCTCGGCCGCCAACTATAACGGGTTTACCCCTATATTCAGGATGTCTTAGAATTTCGATTGCGGCAAAGAAGGCATCCATGTCGACGTGAATAATTTTCCTCTTGCTCATTGGCTTCACCCATGCGCCAGAAAGCCACAGGATGGGGCCAACAGGGCCCACGGGCGCATACCGCCGGATTTTTCGTAACCTGCGATCCTCACAGCAGGATTTTTTGGAAGCAAAAGATACTATTGAAGGGAAAAAACCTCATTTTTACCGCTCACTGATAACGCTGATCTTTTTCCGCCTCCGATTACATAAATCTTCGTTCCGATGGTGGCCGCTCCCAGCCCGTGTCTGGCGGCGGGCAAAGGGTTTGCCGTGCTCCATCGCTCAGTTTCCGGATCATACTCCTCGTTTTGGTTAAAGGTTTTAAGCGGAGCCTCTCCTCCGAAAACATAAATTTTTCCCCTTAAACTAGCCGCAGCAATGCCTCCTCGAGGAGTGGGGAGTGGGGTTCCTTTTTGCCAGGAGTTCTCTTTAGGATTATAAATTTCCAGTGCCCCTGAATTAACCGATAATATCGCTTTTCTTCCGCCGACAACGTAAATTAGACCGTTGACGGTAGCGGCGGCGAGATGATCGCGGGGCCTCGGCAAAGGGGGTCTCTTTTGCCAGTAATCAGTGGCAGGATTGTAGGCGGTTACCTCCTTTGTTAGTCCATCGGAATCAAGACCCCCAAAGGCGTATATGTTTCCGTTGGCAACAGCTACGGCCATCGCTCCTCTAGCCGTCGGCAGAGATGCCCTTTTTTTCCAGTGATTTTTTTGAGGGTCGTAGACGAAAACATCTTTGGATGGGACAAGGTCTAGCCCCTGCAGTCCTCCAATAACATACAGATTCTTACCGACCGTAGCTATCCCGGCGTGGTGCAGGGGTTTAGGCAAACGGGCAACCTTTCGCCAGCTATCCTTTTGAGGATCATATTCCTCAACGGCCCTTTCGGTTCCACCGGAACGATTAATTCCGCCGGCAACATATATTTTTCCTCCTAAATTAGCCACGCTTACTTCCGTTCTAGCGGTTGGCATTGATTTCTTTGTTTCCCACTTGCCCTTGAGTTTTGTAACATCCGGAGGGTTTTTCCTTTCTACAAGTTCAAAACCTTTCACGTATCCAAAATAAAAAGCCGCTACCAAAAACAAAAGCAACAAGCCAATGAGTAGACCAATTATTAACGGTGCTCTTTTCATATTTTCCTTCCCCTAGACACGCTTGCGGCATGAAGTTTTAAAGTCTTAGGGATCTGCCATCCCAATGGGTACCCCATAATATCTGTTTACAGCCGGCCGTCTAAATTTTTTTTAGAACAGCCTGATAGCCCGCTCCTATCGACTTTCTAAGAAGAAGTATAAAGTAAGCGGCGCAAAAATTAAATGGAGCCCCACGGGCAAGCCCGTGATACCAATCCAACAAAGACCCTCACGCTCAGCGCCGTTAACAATTCCCCACGTATTACGGCTGTTATGGTCCCACGGCATACAGCTTTAGCGCTGAAGATAAAATGTTGAAAAAGTTCAGAAACATATTGGACTCTTTGGATAGAATAGAATAGTTGCTTTGAAGAGTTTCCAAGGAGTCAATATGAGACAGATCTACGTTGAGAGCTATTTCAAGGGGTTCAAGAAGCTTTGTGACTATTCCTTGCTTAAAGATCACCCCCAAAAAGATGTGATTGAAAGGAGATTAAAGATCATTGACTTCTTTGATGCTTACGGCAAAGAAGCGACCAAAGACGCCTTTCAAGTCTCAAGATCAACCGTTTATCTCTGGAAAAAGAAATTAAAGGATAGTGAGGGTAAAGTGAGCTCTTTAGCTCCCAAATCTAAAGCTCCTAGACGAGTAAGAAAAAGGGTGACAAATCCTTTAATAACCCAATTCGTAAAGGATTACCGCACCAAACACCCTGGCGTTGGCAAAGAAGCTATAAAACCAGAACTAGACGAGTATTTAAAAGAGATGGGTATTCCTTCAATTTCCTAATCAACCATCGGAAGAATCGTAAAGGACCTCAAACAAAGAGGCCTTATTCCTGATCTTTCCTCAAAGCTTACCTTCCGGGCTAATCACGATAGGTTTTATGAGAAAGCTCACAAACGAAGAAGAAAGAAGTTAAGAAGAAGAGGTTACTTACCTCAAAAGCTAAGGAGACCTAGTTCAAATGGACTCCATTACCCTATTTAAGAATGAAATCAAGCGCTACATCATAACGGCAATTGACTTAAAAACAGGCTTTGGCTTTGCCCATGCCTACGAGAAGCTCACGAGCTTAAATGCGTTAGACTTCATGAAAAAGTTTGAAAGTGTTGCTCCGTTTAGGGTAAGAAGAGTTCAAACTGACAACGGGCTTGAATTTGAGAAACACTTCCATGAATACCTAAAAAAAGAAGGCATCATTCACTTCCATAATTATCCCAAGAGGCCTCAAATGAACCCTTACGTTGAAAGATTTAACCGAACCATCCAAGAACAACACGTAAGATGGAACAAAGATAAGCCTTATGACATCAAATGGTTCAACCAAGACCTTGTGGAATATCTCCTCTGGTACAACACCAAGAAGCCTCACAAACG
>DATBWY010000019.1:0-4686 GCA_036514555.1 Candidatus Subteraquimicrobiales bacterium | reverse complement strand
ATCGGCGGCTCCGTCAGGCACCAAAATTACGTATTTCAAACCAAACCTCCCAAAAAAACCACTGGCCATTTAAACGATAGCATCCATTGGGCGAGTATCCCGCGCAAAAGGGACCAAATTCCTCGAGACCCGGGCCGTGGCCCTCGTTCGGTGGATTAACTCTTACCATCAGCGAGTTTTCAAAAGGGCCTTTTCCACGCTTCTCGCCGTCGCATCAACCTCTTCAAATCGTTCTTTGGAAAGGCCTATAGCTGTATCCGGATCCTTCAGCCCGTGTCCCGTCAGGACGCAGACAACCTTTGCTCTGCTTTCAATTTTTCCTTCACTGATCAATTTTTTTACCCCAGCCAGAGAGGCCGCTGACGCCGGTTCCACAAAAAAGCCTTCTCTCGCCAGAGTTTCGTAGGCCGAGAGTATCTCGGCATCGGTAACCATGTAAATACCACCCCTCGAGGACAAAGCGGCCTCTTCCGCTTCCTTCCAACGCGCGGGGTTTCCTATCCTGATCGCCGTGGCAATGGTTTCGGGCATATCAATGGGATAACCCCTCACTATGGGCGCCGCCCCTTCAGCCTGAAAACCTACCATTTTTGGAAGGCTTGTAATTTTTTTCCCGTAGTATTCTCGAAAACCTTTCCAATAAGCGGTAATATTGCCGGCATTACCGACCGGGATAGCCAAATAATCAGGGGATTCTCCCAAATAATCACAAACTTCAAAAGCACCCGTTTTTTGACCCTCAAGCCTAAACGGATTAAGCGAATTGACCAGCGTCAAGGTTTTATCTTTTTTAACGAGTTCCCGGACTATTTGAAGAGCCTGATCAAAGCCCCCATCGACCGCGATAACCTTGGCGCCGTGCATTAGAGCCTGGACCAGCTTCCCCAGGGCCACCTTGCCTTTAGGAATAATAACAATACAGGAAATCCCGCTCCGCGCGGCGTAAGCAGCCGCAGAAGCCGATGTGTTGCCGGTCGACGCGCAAATAATAGATTTGGCACCTTTTTCTAAAGCTTTGCTAACGGCCACCGTCATCCCCCGGTCCTTGAAGGAACAGGTGGGATTAAGCCCCTCACATTTAAAGAAAAGCTCTATCCTTAGCTTTTTGCTTAGCCCGGGAGAATAAACAAGGGGGGTGTTCCCTTCATAAAGAGTACAAATTGGTGTTTTCTCGGTCACTGGCAAAAATTGCCGGTACTCGTGGATAATTCCGTGCCATTTACGCACCTTCTTTGGCCTCCACTCTGATAACATTGCGCACTGTATCCACTACCTCCAATTTCCCAATTACTTCCAAAGCCTGTTTGAGATCTCTTTCTTTAACTTCGTGGGTGATAAACATGAGCTCAGCGGTCTTACCGCGGGGGCCCTTTTGAATAACGCTGGCGATGCTCACGTTGCTGTCACCAAAGGCCTTGGCGATTTTAGCCAAAACGCCGGGTCTATCCACTGCCTCGAGAAGAAGATAGTAAGAGGATTTTGTCTCCCCGATCTCTTTTACCCGTTTGTTATCATAACAGGTACAGCCCAACAGGCCGCTTCGACCCGTGCCCAAATTACGGGCCGCCTCGATTATATCGCCTATTACGGCACTAGCTGTGGGTAGCGAACCGGCGCCCGCTCCAAAAAACATCACTTCTCCAACAGCATCCCCTTCGAGAAAAATAGCGTTATAGGCGTCTTTAACCGAGGCTAAAGGGTGTTCCTGGGGAATCATCAGCGGGTGGACCCGCACGTCCAGCTCCCCCTCCTCTTCCTTTGCCAGAGCAACCAGCTTAATAACGTAACCAATCTCTCGAGCATAGGTGATGTCAATCGGGGTAATTTTGGAGATGCCTTCCCGATAAACTTGAGAGAATGTCACCCGGCTGTTAAAAGCGATTGAGGCTAAAATTGCTATCTTGGCGGCAGCGTCATCGCCTTCAATATCTGCGGCTGGGTCTCTCTCCGCGTATCCTAGCCTCTGAGCTTCTTTCAGGACCTCAGCGAAAGGCAACCCTTCTTCGCTCATTTTAGTCAAAATGTAGTTGGTGGTCCCATTAACAATCCCCATCACCTTAAGAATCTTATTACCAGCCAAAGATTCTTTCAGGGGTTGTATAATGGGTATACCCCCGCCCACACTGGCCTCAAAAAAAAGGTCTACTCCATTGGCTTCAGCCCCTTTTAAGACCTCCTGGCCGAAATTGGACATCAGTTCTTTATTGGCGGTGACGACGGACTTTCCCTGCTTAATCGCTTCCAGAATATAACTCTTGGCGGGCTCGACGCCTCCCATAACCTCAGCGACGATGTTAATATCCGGGTCCTGGGCAATAACTGAAAAATCATCGGTCAAAAGAGCTCTATCCACATCGATTGTTCTTTTCTTGGCCATATCCTTAACCAGAACCGCCTTTACATTTAATTCTCGACCCGTTTTTAAGATAAGCGCTTCTTTGTGTCGGGAAAGAATTTCATAAACGCCGGAGCCGACCGTCCCCAGGCCCAAAATAGCCACATTTACCTTTGCGCTTCTCCTTGCCATTTTAGGTTCTCTCCAATCTCAGAAGATCGTCATAGGTCTCGCGACACACTATGACCTTAGCTTCTCCTTCTTTTACAAGAATTACCGGAGGCCGCCGCTGTTTGTTATAATTGTTAGCCATCACGTATCCGTAGGCGCCGGTCGCCGGCGTACAGAGAATGTCTCCGGTCTCAGGATGAGGCAGAAGCGCCTCCTTGATCAATATATCTCCGGATTCACAGTGCTTTCCGGCAATCGTCACCTTGCTGGTCGCCTCATCCTTGGCTCTGTTGGCTAAAAGTGCTTCATACACGGCTCCATAGAGTAAGGGACGGAGATTATCAGACATTCCCCCATCAACGGACACATAGGTCCTTACCCCAGGTATTTCCTTCATTGTTCCAATTGTATAAAGGGTAACACCGGCATTTCCCACGATCGATCGGCCGGGCTCAATCATAATCTTAGGAAAAGATAAATTGAACTCCCCGACGGCCTTTCTGACTCCGCCGACGATCACCTGAGCATACTCCAGAATGCTTGATGGCTCATCGCTCGCGCGGTATTTAATTCCCAAACCGCCTCCGGCATTGACTTCTTCGGCTTCGAATCCGGTCTCATCTTTAATTTCCTTAACAAAATTCATTAAAACATCGATGGCCTTGGCATAAGAGCCTAAAACAAAGATCTGGGAACCAATGTGAAAATGAATTCCTTTAAGATGCAAATTGGAATAGGACATCGCTTTTTTAACGCCGTTCAGAGCTACTCCTCGGGCAAGACCGAACCCGAACTTGGAATCCTCCTGACCGGTCTGAATGTAACTGTGGGTTGTGGGAACCACGCCCGGGGTAATTCTTAAGAGAATATCTGCTTTTTTTCTTTTTTCCTTTGCTAGCTGGTTTAAAAGGAAGAGTTCATTCTCACTGTCGACCACGACTCTTCCTATCCCCACATCTAGAGCTAACCTCAACTCATCCGGTGTCTTATTGTTCCCGTGGAAAAAAATTTTTTGTCGAGGGAAGCCGGCCTTGTGGGCCAAATAGAGTTCCCCACCTGATGAAACATCTAGAAAAAGCCCTTCTTCCGCCACGATCTCACACATCTTAAGACTAAGAAACGCTTTGCCGGCGTAAATTATTTCAGCCTTTGGGCTTAACTCTCGAAAAGCTCTCAAATAGAGGCGGCACTGGGACCTGATTGTCTCTTCGTCCAGGATGAAAAGAGGGGTACCATGCTCCCGAGCCAACTCAACGGTGTCGCAACCTCCTATTTCCAAATGGCCTCGCTGATTTACCTCGGCTGTTATCGGCAGAACCATTTACGCCCCGTTTCTAATAGACCTTTTTTTTGATGTTTTTCATCTCTTTCGATAAATCCAAACACGGCCGGATGGTCCTTAAACTTCGTCCATACTGATTTTATATCTAAAAACTCTTTGGCCCGAATGACTCTGGATTCAAGCATATTCGGTCGAATTCCCGTAAAAAAGAGCCCAAAATGAGCCTCGTTTAAATAAGATAGTGTTTTTATCCCAAGAGTATGGCCCCAAGGGGAGTCGAACCCCGCTCGCAAGCTCTCTCCTTCGTTACGAATGATTAAGGGGGAATCCTTCCCCCTTAAAGAACCCCCTGGGGTTCGAATGCTACTCCTTAAACCCAATCAATCCCAACAATCCCTAAGAAGATTCTGGGGATTGGTGGCCCCAAGGGGAGTCGAACCCCTGTCTCTAGATTGAGAATCTAGTATCCTAGGCCTCTAGACGATGGGGCCAAATGTACGCAAAAAATCTCTGCCTCGGTCGACACGAGGCTGCTCATTTGCTAGCTTCTTGCCCTACGGACCCACACTCCCCGATCATCAGACATTGCTTATTTTAACGATAAACATTGGATTATTCAAGAAAGGAAACCGAAAAAACCACAGGTTAAAAAAGGCATCATGGCCATATTTAACCCCAAAAGGACAGATAAAAGTAAAAAATTTGGGGCCCAAAGAACAGAGTAATCAAAGCCCCTAGGGCTAGAAAGGGACCAAAGGGGATGGTGTCCCTTTTTTTGATTCTCTTTAAAAGAATAAGGGTAATGCCGTAAACAGATCCGATAAGAGAACCTAAAAATAGCGCCAGTAGCACATATCCTCCCAGAAAAAGTCCGATCAAAGCGGTGAATTTTACGTCG
>DATBWY010000018.1:0-2165 GCA_036514555.1 Candidatus Subteraquimicrobiales bacterium | reverse complement strand
AAAGTTTTTAAGAATCTCAAGACCATGGGCAGTGTGAACCACCTCAGGATGAAACTGCACTCCGTACAGATTTTGCTCGGCATTTTCCATGGCCGCCACCGGGGTGCTTTCGGTCTGGGCGACGGCAAGAAACGACGGTGGGGCAATACTTACCGAGTCGCGGTGACTCATCCAAACGTTCAATCTAAGAGGAGTGTCCCTGAAAAGCAGGGTGTTTTCGGATAAAACTTTGAGCTTTGTTTTTCCGTACTCGCTCTTTCCGGTGTGATTTACTTTTCCTCCAAGAAGGTGGGCCATTAGCTGCGTCCCGTAGCATATTCCCAAAATGGGAATTCCCAAGTCAAAAAGCTCAGGATTTAAGGAGGGGGCGTTTTCAGCATAAACACTCTCGGGCCCTCCGGAAAGAATTAGGCCCGCCGGCTGCCTTCTTTTTATCTCTTCAACTGAAATGTCATGGGGCACAATTTCGGAATAGACTTTACACTCCCTAACACGCCTCGCGATGAGCTGAGCGTATTGGGCTCCGAAATCCAAAACAAGGATTGTTTGTAAGTCTTGAGACTGTTTCATTCCTATTTACTCACAAGTCATCGGTCATGGGTCTTAGTCCCCGGGCAGTAGGGTTTTGGCCATATAGGAGCACCCTGAGTTTTAAAGATCGAGTTTAGCTTTTTTGAAGATTTTCTTTGAGTTAGGTTCTACTTATAGATTAGGTGAGACCTTGGATTTGCTGCAGAAATTTGCCTTCGGTTTTGGTAGCCGGAGCCACCATCACTTCCGCTTTCTGAAAAGCCTTTATATTTTCGTACCCACAGGTTGCCATGGACATCCGTAAAGCTCCAAAAAGATTCAAGGTGCCTTTGTTCTCATGGGCGGGCCCCAAGAGAATCTCTTGTAAAGTGGCGGAGGTTCCCACTGCCACCCGCGTTCCTCGGGGCAATTGGGGATGAAAAGTGGCCATCCCCCAATGGTAGCCTCGACCGGGCGCTTCTTTGGCCTGCGCCAGAGGTGAACCAATCATGACCGCGTCCGCGCCACAGGCAATGGCCTTGGAAATATCTCCTCCGGTCCTCATGCCCCCATCGGCAATTACCTGAACGTACTCGCCCGTCTCGTCTAAGTGCCGCATTCGAGCGGCCGCCACATCGGCGATGGCCGTCACCTGAGGAACCCCTACCCCTAAGACTTGCCGGGTGGTACAAGCGGCCCCTGGGCCGACACCAACCAAGACTCCTTTGGCCCCGGTCCGCATGAGATGCAAAGCTGTAGGATGGGAGGCACACCCACCAACGATCACCGGAATATCAACTGAGGATATAAACCTGTTTAAATCCAAGGGCGCTTGGGTCGAACTTACGTGCTCCGCGCTCACCACGGTGCCTTGAATCACTAAAATATCGAGGCCCGCATCTCGCGCGTGACGGTAATACGCTTCCACTTTTTGAGGAGTAAGGGAGGCCGCCGCCACTACTCCGCCCTCTTTTATCTCTCGGATTCGTTCCTTTATAAGCTCTGGTTTAATGGATTCTTGGTATATTTCTTGGATTCCCCGGGTTGCTTTTTCCTTTGGAAGACCGGAAATTTTTTCAAAAAGGATTTCGGGATCTTCGTAGCGAGTTTGGAGACCCTCCAGATTTAAAACAGCTAGTCCTCCCAGCTCGCCACAGGCGATAGCGAATTTGGGGTCAACCACGGCGTCCATTGCCGAAGCTAAAAGAGGCAATTCGAACCTGAAGGGGGGAATCTCCATGGTTATGTCAACATCATCAGGATCGCGAGTCCTTCGGCTAGGAACAATCGTTATATCATCAAAACCGTACCCAGACCTGCCTTTTTTACCAAGACCAACATCGATCTCCAATTTTTTTCCCGCCTCCAGCTTCGCCACATACAATTTCTTATCTCTTCCACTATAAAAACCCAGAAAAATCTGGCTCCATAATTTTCTGGGTCAAATTTAGTGAAAAGCACCAAAACATCAAGCTAAAAAGTTAATTAATATTAGCACCTCAAAAATTTTTCTGTCAAGCACTCTTTTAAAAAGACAGGAACGAAGACTTAAATCCCTCTATATTTTTAGGAAATCTCAAAGAGGGTGAAAAAGTGTGAAGTTCTTTCAAGAATTGTTTTATACTGAAATCATGGGAGCAAAACCAAAGACCGAG
>DATBWY010000017.1:0-5753 GCA_036514555.1 Candidatus Subteraquimicrobiales bacterium | reverse complement strand
ACTGTAAGATCTTGGTAATAGAGCCTGCTCCAACGGTTCTTCCACCCTCACGAATGGCGAATCTTAGGCCCTCTTCCATGGCGATGGGAGTGATCAGTTCCACCTCTAGTTCGATGTTGTCTCCGGGCATGACCATCTCCGTTCCTTGAGGAAGGGTCACAACGCCTGTGACGTCAGTGGTTCTAAAGTAGAACTGGGGACGGTAGCCCATAAAAAAGGCGGTGTGTCTTCCGCCCTCTTCTTTGGTTAGGACGTAAACTTGGGCCTTGAATTTGGTGTGAGGGGTAATGGAGCCGGGTTGAGCAAGAACCATTCCTCTTTCGATATCGGTTCTATTTACTCCTCTTAGAAGAACCCCGATGTTGTCTCCGGCCTGAGACTCATCCAAGAGTTTTCTAAACATCTCAAGACCGGTGGCAACGGTTTTTTTGGTCTCATCTTTCATCCCTACCACTTCTACTTCGTCTCCCACTTTTATCTTTCCCCTCTCCACTCTTCCGGTTCCCACCGTTCCTCTTCCCGTTATGGTGAAAACGTCTTCCACCGGCATCAGGAAGGGCTTGTCCACGTCTCTTTTGGGGGTGGGGATATAGTCATCGACCGCTTTTAGGAGTCTTACGATGGGGCCGCACCACTCACAGGTCTCTTTTCCGCAGGCGTGCTCGTAGGCTTTGAGGGCCGATCCGGCGATGATCGGGGTGTCGTCTCCGGGGAACTCGTACTCGTTTAGGAGCTCTCTTACTTCCATCTCCACGAGCTCCAAGAGTTCTTTGTCGTCAACTTGGTCCACTTTGTTTAAGAAGACCACGATGTAAGGGACGCCTACTTGTCTCGCCAAGAGGATGTGTTCTCTTGTTTGGGGCATGGGACCGTCAGCGGCCGAGACTACCAAAATGGCTCCGTCCATCTGGGCGGCTCCGGTTATCATGTTTTTGACGTAATCGGCGTGTCCGGGGCAGTCCACGTGGGCGTAGTGTCTCTTTTCGGTCTGGTATTCCACGTGGGCGATGGCAATGGTAATCCCTCTTTCTTTTTCCTCAGGAGCGGCATCAATAGCCTCAAAGCTCTTGACTTCCACGTCTTGGCCACCGGCGTTTAAAACCTTGGTTATGGCCGCGGTTAGCATTGTTTTTCCGTGGTCAACGTGGCCAATGGTGCCAATGTTCATGTGAGGCTTGGTCCTCTCAAACTTTTTCTTTGCCATTTTACCTCCTATTTAGAGGGATAAGGGTTCACTTAGTTTTAGGGTTCCACCGCCAGAGCCCATTCCCCCTCAATGGACTGTAGCACCTTTTGAGCAATATTTGAAGGAACTTCCGAATAACGCTTAAATTGCATGGTGAAAGTGGCGCGACCTTGGGTTAGAGAGCGGAGCTCCGTAGCATAGCCAAACATCGTCGCCATCGGCACGAAGGCCTTTACCGCCTTGATCCCGAATCGTTCCTCAATTCCCTGGATATCGGCTCGCCGGGAGTTTAAATCACCTATAACATCCCCCAGGTGCTCCTCGGGAACCACTACCTCTAAATCCATCAGGGGTTCCAGGAGAATAGGATGACCTTTCTTTACCGCTTCCTTAAAAGCGATCGAGCCCGCAATCTTAAAAGCTATATCCGAAGAGTCAACGGGGTGAAACGACCCATCAGTTAGGGTAACATTAATATCGACCATTGGAAAGCCAAAAACGCCTGAGTCCATCGCTTCTGCGACGCCTTTACCAATAGAGGAAACAAATTCTCTGGGAATGGTTCCCCCTTTGAGGGCATCCTTGAATTTGTATCCGCCGCCCGGTTCGGCCGGCTCGATCTTGATTACAACGTGTCCGTACTGGCCTCGGCCACCGGTTTGGCGGACATAGCGTCCCTCGGCGTTCGAAACGGCCCGGGTAATAGTCTCGCGGTACGCAACTTGAGGCCTTCCCACATTAGCTTGAACTTTGAACTCTCTCAGAAGTCTGTCAACTATAATTTCTAAGTGAAGTTCGCCCATTCCCGAGATGATAGTCTGCCCGGTTTCTTTGTCCACTTTAACCTTAAACGTTGGGTCTTCTTCAGCCAGTTTGGCCAGAGCGATGCCTAATTTATCCTGATCCGCTTTGGTTTTAGGTTCGATAGCTACCGCAAGAACAGGATCGGGAAAGGCCATTGGCTCCATAACAAGCGGATATCCGGGATGGCAAAAAGTGTTTCCGGTGGTGACATCTTTTAACCCGACAACCGCCACAATATCCCCGGCATACACCTTTTTCTTCTCTTCCCGGCGATTGGCGTGCATTTGAAGGATTCTTCCGATCCTCTCTGTTTTGCCGGTGGATGAGTTAAGAACCGTGTCCCCACTGCTTAAGGTGCCCGAATAAATTCTTAGGAAAGTGAGTCTACCAACGTAGGCATCGGTCATTATCTTAAAAGCCAAGGCACAGAAGGGCGCGGTATCTGAGATATCTCGGGTATCCTCCTGCTCCGTTTTGGGATTAATTCCTTTGACGGGGGGGATATCTAGAGGCGAGGGAAGGTAATCCACTATCGCATCTAACAACGGCTGGACTCCCCGGTTTCGAAGAGACGCTCCGCAAAGAATAGGAACAAAAGCCGCTTTGAGAACCCCCATTCGCAAAGCCTTTTTCATTTCGTCTGCTGTGATCTCTTCTCCCTCCAGATATTTGTGAAGGAGGTCGTCGTCCTGATCAGCTAGAGCCTCCAGAAGCTCGTGATGATACTTTTCGGCCTTCTCTTTAAGATCAGCGGGAATTTCCCTTTCTTCCCAGGTCATGCCGATTTCATCGGTGTAAATGAGGGCCTTCATTTTCAACAAATCAACCATCCCTGAGAAACTATCCTCTTGCCCCACTGGAATCTGGAGCAGAATGGGATTTGTTTTTAGCTTAGCTTTCATCATCTTCACGGTGCCAAAGAAGTCAGCTCCGGTTCTATCCATTTTATTGATAAAGGTGAGCCGGGGAATCCTATACTTATCGGCCTGCCGCCAAACCGTTTCGGACTGAGGCTCGACTCCTTCAACGGCACTAAAAATAGCAACCGCTCCGTCAAGTACCCTTAGGGATCTCTCAACCTCCATCGTAAAATCAACGTGTCCCGGGGTATCAATTATATTTACCCGGTGGTCCTTCCAAAAACAGGTTGTCGCGGCCGAGGTGATAGTAATGCCCCGTTCTTGCTCCTGGACCATCCAGTCCATCACGGCTGCTCCCTCGTCGACCTCTCCCATCTTATGGACTCGGCCGGTATAGTAAAGAATCCGTTCCGTGGTCGTAGTTTTTCCGGCATCGATGTGGGCCATGATTCCGATATTTCTTATGTCCTTTAAAGAAAACTTCTTCTCCATCTTCTAGCTTCTCCTTAGCTTCTTTTTAAACTTCTTGTTTGCAAGTAATAAACCGCCTTCGCAACCTAATCACCTAACGAACAAGGGTTGCTATCAGCGGATTAAAATTTTACCAGCGGTAGTGGGCAAAAGCTCGATTAGCCTCGGCCATTTTGTGTAAATCTTCCTTTTTTTTCACCGCGGAACCCGTGCCTTGAATCGCGTCTACCAGTTCGGCCGCTAAATTATCACTCATGTCGCCTTTTCTGGCCCGAGCAAAACCAACGATCCAACGCAACGCGAGCGTCACTCCCCTTCGGGAAGGAACTTCCACGGGCACTTGGTAAGTCGCTCCTCCTACTCTTCGGGGTTTAACTTCCAAAAGGGGTTTTACATTGTTAAGCGCTTTTTTTAAAGCGTTCAAAGGCTCGGTTCCCGACTTTTCTTTAGCAACGTCCAGAGCCTCATAAACGATCTTTTCCGCAAAGCTCTTTTCCCCTTTTCTCAAAACTTGATTAATAAGCTGTGATACCAACTTGTTATTGAACTTGTAGTCAGGGATCAGTTCTCTTTTGGGAATATATCCCTTTCTAGGCATCTTAGGCCCCCGCTTCCTTCACTGCTTTAGTTCCATACTTAGAGCGGGCTTTCTTTCGGTCAACCACCCCAGCCGTATCTAAGGCGCTTCGAATTATCTTGTATCTCACACCCGGTAAGTCTTTTACCCGCCCTCCCCTGATTAGCACAATTGAGTGCTCCTGGAGATTGTGTCCAATCCCTGGAATGTAGGCGGTCACTTCCATTCCAGTGGTAAGTCTCACTCTGGCGATTTTTCGCAGGGCTGAATTTGGTTTTTTGGGCGTAACGGTTTTCACTTGGGTACATACCCCTCTCCTCTGAGGAGTATTTCTCAGAGCAGGCGTATCCGTTTTCTTTCTAACTTTTACCCGTCCTTTTCTCACCAGCTGATTAATGGTGGGCAATCTTCCCCCTTATTAATTAAGCTTAAAAATTAACACACCCTCCAAAGATGAAAAAAATATCATTATTTAAGGGAAATGTCAATAAGGTTCCCATTTGAACTTGGAATTCCTAGATAAATTTTATACTAATCAAGGATTTTTTTCAAAATCAAGAATAAAAAAGAGGGAAACGAAGGACATAAAAGGGGCAATTTAAGTTAACCCAGTACTTCCTCCTTTTTTTGTTGCTCCGGTTTTGTTACCAGTGCCACCTCTTCCAACTCATGAGAACCCTTTTCCTCTTCTGGGTAACGTATTTTAAGACTGCGATAACGGGCCATTCCCGTTGACGCAGGAATAAGTTTACCGATAATTACGTTTTCTTTCAAGCCCAACAAGGGGTCTACTTTTCCACTAATGGCCGCATCAGTAAGCACTCTGGTAGTCTCTTGAAAAGAGGCAGCCGAGAGAAAGCTGTCGGTAGCCAGCGAGGCTTTTGTAATTCCTAAAAGAACCTGTTTAGCAGTGGCCGCTTCGCCCCCCTCCCGGGCGACCCGTTCGTTTTCCTTTTGGAAAAGGTGTTTACCAACCAATTGGCCGGGAAGAAGATAGGTGTCCCCGGACTCATCAACTCTCATTTTCTTCAACATCTGAGTAACTATCAGTTCAACATGCTTATCATTTATATCTACTCCTTGGGAGTTATATACCTTTTGTATTTCTCGAACTAAATAAATTTGGGCGGCTTGTGTTCCTTTAATCCTCAAAATATCGTGGGGATTTAAAGAACCTTCCGTTATCTGGTCTCCGGCCTTTACTTTGTCGCCGGAACTCACCCTCAATCGAGCTCTCCTGGGAACCTGATAAAGCCGCTCTTTTCCGTCGGCGCCGTGAATAATTATTTTTCTGGTCTTATCATCCTCTTTAATCTCGACCTTGCCGCTTGCCTCAGCCATCACGGCTTGGCCTCGGGGCTTTCTGGCTTCAAATAGCTCAACAACTCGCGGAAGACCATGGGTGATATCTTCGCCGGCGACTCCCCCGGTGTGAAAGGTACGCATCGTAAGCTGCGTTCCTGGTTCCCCAATAGACTGGGCCGCAATTATCCCTACCGCCTCTCCTATTTCAACCAGTCGCCCATCAGCAAGGCTATTACCATAACAAAGTTGACAGATGCCGTACTTGGAATCACAGGTCAAAACAGAGCGTACCGTAATCGCGGGAATCTTCGCCTTCTCCAGATTTTTTAGGTCAGTGTCTTCTATCTCCTGGTTGGTATCTAGCAGCGGCTTTTCTTGATCCGGTTTTAGAACACGTTTAACATTAGTTCTTCCCAATAAACTAGGGTTAGGGTTGCCCTCCTCATCTAGGAGCGGTAACGGAACACCCTGTTTCGTGCCGCAGTCTCTTTCCCTAACGATCACTTCTTGAGCTACGTCCACCAATCTTCTGGTGAGATATCCGGAATCA
>DATBWY010000016.1:0-3607 GCA_036514555.1 Candidatus Subteraquimicrobiales bacterium | reverse complement strand
TATACGGCTTTTTGTCGGGAACAATTTTTTTTGGAGGGCTTATTTACTGGCTTTTAAGCCTGGAGCCGTGGGCGGGGCTCTCCTTAAGCATATTGGCCTGGGTTGCCCTAACCCTGGTGGAGGCCCTCACCTTTGGTCTTTTTGCGGCAGGCGCCAGCATAATTTCTAAAAATTACTCCACTTGGGGGAGGCTCATTTTAATCCCCGCTTGGTGGGTAAGTTTGGAGTTCTTAAGATCAATTGGCCCCTGGTCTTTTTCCTGGGGAGTTTTAGGAATCAGTCAGACCTCAAGCCTAATGGTGCTAAAATTAGCCAAGATCTTCGGGGTTTTTGGCTTATCCTATCTAATTCTGCTCGTAAACCTGACCTTAACGGAACTTTTTTGGCCGGCTTTTAAAAATATCACTTTTAAAACTGCCACTCCTAAAACCGCCAAATTCTCTTTGAGGCCTCTTTCGGTACTGGTGGCTCTTTT
Organism: Candidatus Subteraquimicrobiales bacterium; assembly: GCA_036514555.1. GTDB lineage: Bacteria > Actinomycetota > Aquicultoria > Subteraquimicrobiales > DATBWY01 > DATBWY01. The sequence goes on along the minus strand of DATBWY010000016.1, from coordinate 3,132 downwards.
CTTTCTCGTTATTGGCGCGAACGTGCCATTCCCCAGAGAAAAAAGCTCTTTAACGGACCCTTTTAAAGTCGCCTTGATTCAGGGAAACATCCCCCAGGAGCAAAAATGGGACGAAGACAAAGCCAAAAAGATAGAGTCCGTTTATTTTAGGGAGACTTTGAAGTTAAAGGAAGGCCGCCCCTTCTTAGTTATATGGCCGGAGACCGCGGTTCCAGGTTTTTTGTTCCGGGAGCAGGAATTTTTAAAGAAGATTCGTTTCCTGGCGAAAGAATTGAAGAGCTATTTGCTGGTAGGTTCGCTTGATCTCGATCGTAAGGACCGGCAGTATAATTCGGCCTTTTTGTTTTCTCCCCGGGGCGAAGTGACGGGTAGGTACGACAAGATTAAGTTGGTACTTTTTGGGGAGTATGTGCCTCCCTGGCCCATTTTTTCAAACGTCAAAGCCGTCGCCGGTTTAGGTGATAACATTAGTCCGGGACGAAAAATTACTCTTTTTAAGACGAACCGGGGCAAGTTCGGGGCCGTTATCTGTTTTGAATCAGCCAATTCTTTTCTGGTCCGGAAAGCGGTATCTAAAGGGAGCAAGATGATCGTGGTTCTCACTAACGACGCTTGGTTCGGAAGGACCGCGGCCGCCGCTCAACACTTAGACATGCTAAGGATACGGGCGGCAGAAAACGGAGTTTACGCTCTTCAAATCGCTAATACTGGTGTTACCGCGGTCATTAGTCCGGAGGGAGAAGTTCTTAAAAAAACGGCTCTATTCAAAAAAGCTGTTATTAACGGCCAAGTCGCTCTGGCGGGGCGAAAAACCTTCTATACCCGCTTCGGTTATCTCTTTCCACATTTTATTCTCTTTATTGGGCTGGGCCAATTTCTTATTTTGATCAAGAAGAAATTTTAACCAAAGGTTCCAATTTCCCTCTTAACAAGCTTTAATTATTTTTTTGTTTAGGTCTTGACTTTCTCTTTTAAGTTCTTATAGAATGTGTTCTAGCGCTCTTCGGGTAAGAGTGCTAAAATTTAAAAAGATACATTTTAAAGGGGGATTGTTTAATGAAACTAAAACCATTAGGAGATCGGGTTGTTGTTAAACCAAGCGAAAGAGAGGAGAAGACCAAGAGCGGAATTGTTCTTCCCGAGACTGCCAAAGAGGAGCCGCAAGAAGGTAAAGTAGTCGCGGTTGGGCCAGGAAAATGGATCGACGACAAGAGAATTCCTTTGGATGTGAAGGAGGGGGATAAGATTATCTACCGGAAGCAGTACGGCTCAAACAAAGTTGATGTGGATGACGAAGAACTTCTTATCCTTGGCGAAGATGAAATCCTAGCTGTCGTTACCTAAGCGGGTTGAACTGGCTAAAAAACCGTTGTTAAGTGTAAAGGAGAAAATTTATGGCGAAAATGATTGAATTTAATGAAAAAGCGCGTCGCGCTATTGAGGATGGAGTAAACAAGCTGGCCGATACGGTCAAAGTGACCTTAGGACCCAAGGGGCGAAATGTCGTTTTGGATAAAAAATTTGGCACTCCAACTATTACCCACGATGGTGTCACCGTGGCCAAAGAAATTGAGCTCGAGGACGTTTTTGAGAATGTCGGAGCCCAGTTGGTCAAGGAAGTGGCCACCAAAACCCAGGACGTCGCCGGCGATGGTACCACGACCGCGACCATTTTGGCCCAGGCTATATTTAGGGAAGGCTTGAAGAACGTAGCGGCCGGAGCCAATCCAATGCTCTTAAAAAAAGGGATTGACCACGCGGTAACCCGGGCGGTCACAAGAATTAAAGAGTTAAGTAAGCCCGTCAAAACCCGGGATGATATTGCCTCAGTTGGGGCCATTTCCGCCGCCGACGAAGAGATTGGCTCTCTTATCGCGGACGCGATGGAAAAGGTGGGCAAAGACGGCGTGATTACGGTGGAGGAGTCCCAAACTTTAGGAACGCAACTAGAAGTAGTAGAAGGTCTTCAATTTGACAAGGGCTATATTTCTCCCTATATGGTTACCGATCCAGAGCGCATGGAAGCGGTCTTGGAGGATCCATATATTCTTAACGCTAACCAAAAAATTACCGCGGTTGCCGATCTTGTGCCTCTTTTGGAAAAGGTAATGCAGGCCGGCAGGCCCATGCTAATTATCGCGGAAGATGTTGAGGGTGAAGCCTTAGCGACCATTGTTGTGAATAAAATCCGGGGCACCTTCACTTGCGTCGCTGTTAAAGCTCCGGGATTTGGTGACAGGCGCAAGGCGATGATCGAGGATATCGCCGTTGTGACCGGTGGGCAAGTAATCACCGAGGAACTCGGCATAAAGTTAGAAAATGTCACCTTAGAGATGCTAGGCCGGGCCAACAAGATCAAAATAACCAAGGAAGACACCACCATTGTTGAAGGCAAGGGTGATCCTGAGGCTATTAAAGGACGAATTAAGCAGATTAAAAATGAAATTGATGGGAGCGATTCAGAATTTGATCGAGAGAAGCTTCAGGAGCGCCTGGCTAAGTTGTCGGGTGGCGTAGCCGTGATTAAAGTTGGAGCGGCCACCGAGACCGAGCTAAAAGAGAAGAAGCATCGAATTGAAGATGCTCTATCGGCGACTAAAGCCGCGGTAGAGGAGGGCATTGTCGCTGGTGGCGGCGCTGTCCTCATTAATATCATCGAGGCGGTGGGAAAAGATAATCTAACCGGTGATGAAAAAACCGGCGCCGAGATCGTTCAGCGGTCTTTAGAAGAACCTCTAAGGCAGCTAGCTAACAATGCCGGTTATGAAGGTTCAGTAGTGGTTGAGAAGGTAAAGGGTCTTGGTAACGGCACCGCTTTGGATGTCTTGTCCGGAGACTATAAAGATATGTTCAAGGCGGGAATCATCGATCCGGCCAAGGTTACCAGATCAGCCCTGCAGAACGCGGCCTCTATCGCTTCCATGATTCTCACCACCGAGGCCATCGTGGCTGAAAAACCGGAGGACGAAAAGTCTCCAATGCCCGGAGGAATGCCTCCCGGAATGATGTAAGAAGATAGACAATTTGCAAGAATTGTCTTTTGAAGGCTAAAGAAAAAAGGACGGCCGCGGGCCGTCCTTTTTGATTTCTCTGAATAAAGAACTTCACCTCTTCTTCATCCTTTAAGATTTC
>DATBWY010000015.1:0-3006 GCA_036514555.1 Candidatus Subteraquimicrobiales bacterium | reverse complement strand
TAGATAGTAAAAGCAGGTAATTAGGTCGTACTTTTTGAGACCCAACTTGAAGCGTTCCAGGTCCGCCTCGAAAGCTTTGATTGAGACCCCTTTTTGACGAGCCAGCTCTCGAGCTTTTTGAACGGCCTTTGGCGAGACGTCGCAAGCCTCCACCTCAAAGCCGTTTTCCGCCAAAAATACGGCATCTTGTCCTTCGCCCATCGCTAGCACTAAGGCTTTGCCCTTTGGAAAAAGATCGAGGTTTTTTGCGAGAAATTCATGGGGTTTTTCCCCGAAGATGTAATCCTTGGTGTCATACCGCTTGTTCCATCGAGCCCGGTCATCGTCGTTTTCATCCACTTTTAACCACCCGTCACTTATATAACACTAACCACTTTTCCGCTGTAAAGTATAAACAAAAGACTCATGACGTATAATTTTCATTGTTATGCCAAAGACAATTCAATCCAGTCAATCGAGAGGCCCTGAAGGTTTTATGCGCCGTGACGTGCACTATCAGACAACGTATAGTTTGGCTATTGAAGCCGGCTTTGATCCAACTGAGGCTGAACAAATTGCCGCTGCCAATAAGAAAACAGACAAAGATTATCCAGCCACGGTTTTAAGCGGCTTAGGCTCCCTTTTTAGCAGCGTAACCAACTATTCTCGTCACTTTAATGCCATCAAAAGCCGATTATTAGGCAAAGATTCCCGGGACAAGTGGGCCGAGTATTATTTGAATCTGGCGCTTGAAACAGGTGACGTTTCCCGTTTAGGGCAGGGTCTTCATAGCCTTCAGGACAAGCACGCCCACCAAGGAATTTTAGCCCAAACCGATGTCTCTATTTTTGGCAAGAAAATCATTGCCACAAAGTGGAGAGACGATCCTAAAATAAATCGGGAAGGTTTTCTCAGAGCCCAAAGGGAAACTTCTCAATATCTTCAAAGATTTCTGCGATCACGAGCGTCGAAAAACAACGCTTAGTGACTCAGGCATAAATTTCTTAATTGACCTTTTAGGCTCAACTAAATCTAATATCAATTAAACTTAATAGAATCAAAAATCTTCTCCGCGGTGTCTAAAAAGTCATCATATTTATCTTGCTCAGCCGCATACTTAATTCGGTAGACCTTCTGGTTTCGTATGGTCCAAACCTCCATCCATTTTAAGTTTTTTCCGCCTAGTTCACCGGAATAGACGATGGAATAGGCGGGGCCACCTGCAAGAGTTATTTTCTCGGAGCGCTCTACAACGTCCAGACTTCCGTAAAACTCCCTTATTTCCTCAAGACTGGCCTCAGTGTATTCATCGAGGCTCATTGGTTCCGATAAGTCCTGCGTTTTTACCTCAACGTACTCCTGGAACGAATCAGCATCATTTTCTTTTGGCGATGCGAACTCCACCCCGGCACCCTTTTTTTGTTTTTCCCAGTTTTCGGGATAACTTATACTAATACCAGCGCTAGAATCAGCTTTGAACCCTTCAGCGGGTTCCTCCGAGGAATCCTTTTTCTTCGATGATTTTTCCGATCCCCGTGCTTTTTCGATGGCTTCTCTGTTTTGGTTCTTAAGCTCGTTCAATCTTTGTTTTAGGGTTTTATTTTCACTTCTTATACGGGACGCCTCTTTTCTTAAGCTCTGTTTGGATTTGTGGGCTTCCACATTTAGGAAGTACAGAGCACCAGAACTTAAAGCCGTGACTGCGGCGAAAATCACCAAAAAGCCGATAATAAGATTCCTCCGGCTCATTTCCCTCCTCCGATAAGAAGCCAACTCCTCGCGCCTGAGCTGGTTAAACTAGAGGATGACTTAGCTGTTTCTAACTTTAATTCACATTTACTTATTACCACGTTATAAAAAACCGAGAAACAAATCAAACCCTAATATCTGAGATATCTAACAAAATCCCAACAATGAGAAAAATCCTAATATCAAGATTTCTTGCCTGCTAGTGCCTGAGCCAGATTTAAACCTCTATCCGAGAGCTTAGGCAACATAATTATTATCATTTCACCTTTTTTGTGAAAAAACCCTGTTATTTGGCAATCTTAATGGGTCTGTTTGTTGAGACGGGCTTTAAAGTCCTGTAAAATGGCTGAATAGGATGAACGTCTCCGCAGCCTGAATTTGAGACCTTAATGATTTTTTGAGAAGGATTTTAGATGGGAAGAATTATTCTGGTTCGCCACGGCGAGACCGAGTGGAATAGAGAGGAGCGCTTTCGAGGCCGAGCCGATATTAAGCTAAACGAGACCGGGAAAAAACAGGCTGAGGCGGTCGCCAAACGTTTGAGGAGCAAGAAAATCAGCGCTATTTTCACCAGCCCACTGAAGAGAGCCAAGGACACCGCGAGCTACATCTCTCGGTCCCAAGAGATCGATCTCAGCCCGACCGAAGCCCTCATCGACATCGATTACGGTTTATGGGAGGGTCTTGCGCCGGAGGCGGTCAGCGAGCAATTCCCCGGCCAGTACCAAATGTGGCTAAAAAATCCTTATGAGGCGGAAATACCAGAGGGAGAAACCGTAAGAGCAGTGGAAAAAAGAGCCAACGCCTTGGCCAAAAAGATCGCCCATGAGTATCCTGATTTAACAACGGTCCTGGTTGCCCACAAGGTGGTTAACAAAATTCTTATCTGCTCGCTTTTAAACATTTCCCCCTCACATTTTTGGCAAATCGAGCAGAGCAACTGCGGCCTCACCGAATTGAATTACAGAGATGGTTTTTTTTCGCTTTCTTTCTTGAACGACACGTGCCACTTAGATTCGCTAGGTAATTCGTAGGTCCGACCTTTATAAGTTGCGACAATCCGCAAATTTATTGATATATTGTTTAGGGTTAATTAGAATAGTTATGAGTTATTTAGAGTTTCATATGGTCTACGGAGCCGTGGTGCAGTCTGGTTAGCACGCTGGCCTGTCAAGCCAGAGGTCGCCGGTTCAAATCCGGTCGGCTCCGCCATCTTTGTCTCAGACTGCCAGCTGCGAGTTGCAAGCTAAATCACCCGAAAGATACCTGTAACATGAA
>DATBWY010000014.1:0-2486 GCA_036514555.1 Candidatus Subteraquimicrobiales bacterium | reverse complement strand
TACTCACTTTTGAAAAAAATCAAGGTAAATTTTTAAAGCTTAAATAAAACCGGAAAATCATTCACTCCGGCGCCAATTCAAACCACTCGAAATTATTTTTCCCCTTTTAGGTAAGGATAGGGGTTAACAGCTCCTCCTCCGCCTGGCTGAATCTCAAAGTGGAGATGGGGTGAGGTGCCTTTGGCGTTTCCAGAATCTCCAACATAACCAATAACATCACCCGGGTTTACCTGGCCACTCTTTCCGTAGCCATTGAGATGCATATATTGATAGGTATTTCCGTCGCTTCCTTTAAGCGTAGTGTACAGACCCGCGCTTCCCCCCGAGCGTTGCACGACATTGCCACCAACGGTAGCCACTACCGGAGTTCCTCGAGTCGAAAAGATATCGGTCCCCTTATGAGTTCGGCCTCCGGAGCGCGGCTGTCCCCAATCGTTGGAGAAAGCGTAGGAACCTGACACCGGGAAGAGAAAATTGCCAATCCTTGTATAGCCAGGAGGTGTTGGTTCGCCCCGCGACACCCGTTTAGGAGTATAATTCGCGGAAGCAATCTTTTTCGACGAATTGCCCTTAGCCCTGGCAGACGCTTCTGCTAAAGCTCTTGCTCTCGCCATTTCTCGGGCTCTTTCTTCCTCAATCAACTTGGCGAGATCGCCTTCTACCTTCGAGAGTATGGCTTGTTGCTTCGCGAGTTTTGCGTTTAACTGTTTTCCTAGCGCTCTCAAATTTGCGGCCACCGCCTCCTGTTTTTGATGCTGGGTTACTAATTCCGCCTTTTTCCTTTCAATTTCTGCCTTGACCGCCTTAATCTTTTTTATGAGTCTTCCGTCGGCCTGACCCACTTGGACTAACGTGTCCATCTGCACTAAAAAGTCCTCGAAGCTTTCCGCGCCAAAAATGACATCAATAAAGCTATTATTTCCGTCTTTATACAACCATTCCACTCTTTTAACTAAATTACTCTCATTTCTTTTCAGCTCTTCCTGGGCCTTATCAAGCTCTTTTTCGGTGAAGACAATTTCATACTCAATAGTTGAAAGCTTGGAGAGGGTAGCATTGTATTGACCAGCAAGCTTATTAAGACCTCTGCTCAAACTGTCAATCTGATTTTTAACGCTCCTCGCTTCTTCTCTTTTTTCCTTAATAGACGCGGCACTAGCGGGGATAACACTGGTAGTCGCTAAAAATAGTACAATAAATACGGTTGTCATCCTAGAAAATAATTTTCTACCTCTAATTCTCACCATCTCCCTTCGTATTGAACACTTAATCGCCCAAGCTACCATAGATTAAATGAGATGTCAAGTTGTTTGGCACTTCCTTTACCTACTCGATAAACCTTCATTTTCCTCTAAATTTTTACATCTTTTTCAGCCTAAAGCAGAAAATCTAAAAAAAGTTATAATTATTTTAAAGCCTGAAAAAAATCTTAAAATTTCCCTGGTTTACTTGAGAAGATTGAAATGAAGTTTAAAGGAAAACTTTATATTTGTGCCACCCCGATTGGAAATCTGGAAGATGTTACCCTAAGAGTCTTGCGAATCTTGAAAGAGGCCGACTTAGTCGCGGCGGAAGACACCCGAAAGACCCGAAAGCTTTTTAGTAAGTATCAAATTAGGGCCCCTCTAACCAGTTACTATGAGCACAACGAAGAAACCAGGGGCAAAGTTTTAATTAAGAAACTACGGGAAGGAAAAACAGTTGCCCTGGTTTCCGAGGCCGGAATGCCTGGAATTTCCGACCCTGGCCACAAACTTATCAGAGCCTGTATCGAAGAAAATATTGATCTGGAAGTTCTTCCCGGACCCTCGGCTCTTATCTCATCATTGGTTATATCTGGTTTACCCACTGATCGCTTTACCTTCCAGGGATTTTTGCCTCGAAAAACAGGCGAACGACGGAATCTTCTTAAAAAACTAGCAGGCGGAGAAGAAACTCTAGTTTTTTACGAGTCACCGCATCGTTTGAGAGCTTCGCTTGGCGAAATTTTATCCAGTTTGGGAGACAGAAAAATCGCCGTTGTTAGGGAGCTTACCAAAAAATTCGAGGAGGTTCTGAGAGGCTCTGTGTCGGAGATAATTAAAAGGATTGAGGAAATCAAAGTGCGCGGAGAAATAGTCTTGGTGGTTGAGGGGTCGTTCTTGAAACCTCAATTAAGTGCGGATTTTCTTCGAAACGAAGTTTTCAAACAGATGAAGGAAGGCATCTCCAAAAAAGATGCGATTACTAGAACATCCCGGGAGAAAAAAGTTTCCAAAAAACAAGTCTATGAAGCAGCCAAAGATCTTCCGGCAATTGAGAATTGAGAAATCTTAATTATAATAAGCGTGGGGTCGTAAATCGTTTTATAGTTTTATAGTTTTGGTTTTAGGTTGTTTGTAGTCTCCGGTTGCCTGCCCGCCATTGGCTTCGCCTTCAGGCGTTCGGCAGGCGGGCGCGCGCCTACTAACTCGCGTCTCAAAGTGCCAAATCGCTATCCGCACCCT
>DATBWY010000013.1:0-2555 GCA_036514555.1 Candidatus Subteraquimicrobiales bacterium | reverse complement strand
ATCCCGAGCCTGTTTATTTCGTTTAATAATTCCTCCTCCAATCGGGATACTTTTTGATCCGGATGAGGTTCACCTAATTTTCTGAAAAGAGATTTTTTGGCTAAAAGAGGAGCCATTTCGAAACTGCCTCCAATACCGACTCCTACAACCAGGGGCGGACAAGCCCGGCCGTTAGCGTTCTTTACAGTCTCTAAGATAAATTTTTTTACTCCAGCCACTCCGTCGCCGGGTTTTAGCATTTTGAGACGGCTTACATTATCACACCCGGCTCCTTTAGGCATAACTCTTATCCTTAAATTATCCCCCGGGACAACTTCTGAATATACCAAAGCTGGTGTATTATCCGCGGTATTCTGGCGCCGAAAAAGGGGATCGTTTACCATAGAGTTTCTCAAAAACCCTTGCTTGTAACCCTGGCGCACCCCCTCGTTTACCGCCTCTTCTAAACTTTGGCCAACAATATTCACTTCTTGACCAATTTCAAGAAACACGCTAGTTGAACCGGTATCTTGACAAAGAGGAAGTTTTTTTTCCGCCGCCAGCTCGGCATTTTTGATAATAATCTGAAGTATATCTTTGCCCAGCAGAGACTCTTCACTCTGAGACGCCTTTTTAAGAGCTTCCAAAACATCCTTTCTCAGGTAAAAGTTGGCTTCCAAGCAAAGATTTTTAACGGCTTTCTTTATTAAGTCGGCTTCGATTTGGCGCATAATTTTCCAGAATCAAAACTTTTCTTGTCATCTTTTGACACTATTCTTAACGCGACTCTTAGCCCCACTCTTTGTTTCATCTACTTTCTTTGTTTTATCAACTTTCTTTAGTTTGTCACTTTTAGTCGGACACTTTGGGTCAAGACAAAGAATCCAAGGAGAAGATCTTTTGGAGATCACTTTCACTTTGGGCGAGTTGCAGGGTTCGCAGGTTTCATTTAAAGCAATTATTTCACCAAATTGAGGTAGAGGATAACTAACCGTGCAATCAGGATAGCCTTCACAGCCAACAAATCTTTTGCCGCTCTTTTTCGCCCGGATAATCCTTAAATTCTTACCGCAATTGGGGCACTTTCCCACAATCTTATCACCATAAATGCCCTCTCTGATCTCCTCAGCCACTTCTTTCTTTTTTTCCTTGAGCGCGAGCATTACGGCCGCTAGCATCTCCCGAGACCGGCCTACCACGCTCAGCCGCTCCGTCTGACTGTTTGCGATGTCATCCATTTCTCGCTCCAGTTCGGCCGTCATCTCCGGGGTGGCGACCCTCGAAGCGTGCTTCAGAAGAGCCTCTGATACTTTGCGCCCGGTTTCGGTGGGAATTAGAGGATCGCTATGAACATATCCCCGGTCATAAAGGCTTTGGATGATAAGATGCCGGGTTGAATTATGGACCACAACATCATTGGCCAAAACAAAATTAGAGAGACCGTTTACGTTTAAAATATCGTACACATAACCCCGCTTGAGCACGGGAAAAACTCTTTTGATCTTCGTCGTTTTTACCATTGCCTGATCATTATCGAGACCCCTAGCCGAAACTAGCTCATCACCCAGCCCTGCTTCAGCGCACCTGATAAACTTAAAATTACGCCCATCCGCAATCAAAACAGGATGGTCACTAGTGGCTTCGAAGCTCGTGCCGTCTTCAAGCTCAATCTTCAAGACACTTTCCTGGTTTTTAAGAAGTCTCCGGCTAACTCCAAAAAAGGAACTTTTGACTACTCTTTTACCATCAAAAGAAAGGCAGCGGTGTTCGCCGTTTTTCCCGATTTCAACTACCCCGTCTTCATCAAAGAGGATTTCTTTTAAAGCTGACTGGGTGTACAGATCCTCAAGCTTAAGATTCTTGACACCGGCACCGTTTTCAACCTTCACCCCGGTGTCCCCGGTTAAGCACTTTGTGCCGAGATGTAACTTTTCCATTTCTTTAATGAGACGACCTTGGCTATAGCGAGGAGGTGGCTGGGTTTCCTTTGCTTCCATAATTGGTTTGATGAGCTCCACCTCGTCACCTTTTTTCATTAAAGGGATTTCTTCATCCTTTTTGCGAGTGTAGGGATAAAACCTATACCAGCCTTCCTCGGTTAGGGTGCTTCCTTTGGCCAAAAAGGGCTCGCCACTTACTTCAATGTTCACTTTGACGCTTTGCTGAAACGCAGCCGACGCCAGGGTGGCCATAAAACGACGACAGACAAGCTCAAAAATCTTCCACTCCCGGGGGCGAATGGAGTCTTTTTCCGGAACCCCGGTAGGATGGATTGGCGGGTGATCCGTGGCCTGTTTTTTGCCCCGGGTCGGTTTTAGTTCCTTTTCTTTGAGCAAATCCTGAGCTAGCGGCTTGAACTCTGAGCTGATAAGGGTAGTTAAAATTTCTTTAAAATTTAAAGACGGGGGGTAAACCGTGTTGTCAACCCGAGGGTAGCTAATGAAACCTTGATTGTAGAGATTTTCCGCAATTCTCATGGCTTGAGCGGGAGAGATTTTAAGAGCGGCGGCGGCCGTTAAGAAGGCCGTGGTGTTAAAAGGGGCGGGAGGCTCCAAGCGTTGTTCGGTCTGTTTCAC
>DATBWY010000012.1:0-2148 GCA_036514555.1 Candidatus Subteraquimicrobiales bacterium | reverse complement strand
CTAATAGCGACGAGCTTCATTTGGATATGACTCTTTCCGTCAAGGAAGAGAGCCTCCGGCCGGATGAAGTCATAAAAGCCTTTTTTGACCTATTCCCAAGAACCCTGTCCTATGAGATAAAAAGAATTACCCGAACCGGATTGTTTGCCAAAAAAGGATCTAACTTTGTTGACCCGATTGTGTGTGGCTGTAGTTAAATGACCCTGGGACGTAAATTCCCCAGGCTCAGTTAAATAAACCTTAGGCGCGGGCAAAAGAGGCCTTTGATAACTTGCCCACAGCTAGATTTTTTGTGTGAAAAACCATAAGGGAGCTTTAGGTGAATAAAACAAAGGAAATGCTTATTTCCGTCGATGATCTTGAGACCAGGGTAGCCGTTTTAGAAAATAACAACCTCACTGATCTCTACACTGAGAGGGTGAGTTCTCCTCCCTCCGTTGGTAATATTTATTTAGGCAAGGTCCAAAATGTTTTGCCAGGCATGGAGGCGGCTTTTGTGGACATCGGGCTGGAAAGAAACGCCTTTTTATACGTGGAAGAGTTGGCTCTGCCCCCCGAGGAACTAGAAATTTTTCCCAAGAAAATCCAGCAACTCCTTAAGGTTGGCCAGGAAATTTCCGTTCAGGTAGTGAGAGAGCCCAAGGGAACCAAGGGGGCCAGGGTCACGAGCCAGATTACTTTAGCCGGGAGGTACCTGGTATTAGTTCCCCGGGCCAATTTCATGGGCGTCTCTCGGCGCCTGCCCCTTGAAGAACGGGAGAAACTGCGCAATTTGGGAGAGGCGGTTAAGCCCAAAAACAAAGGAGTAATCCTTAGGACGGCCGCTAAAGATAAATCGGTAGCTTTCCTAAAAAACGAGGTTAATCGTCTTTTAAGACACTGGAGGACTATTGAGAAAAATATCGCAAAGTTGAAAGCCCCCAGTCTCATCCATAAAGAACTTGACCTTTTTTTAAGAGTCGTTCGAGACGTGTTCTCAGATGAATTTGAGCGCCTCATGATAGACTCGCCCCTGAAATATAAGAGAATCGCTACCTATCTCAAACAAAATCTGCCCGAACTTCGGGACCGGGTGGAACTTTACCGGGAAAAAATACCTCTTTTTGACCGGTACAACGTGGAATCTCAGATAAAAGAGACCGTTAAGAGAAAAATTTGGTTAAAATCGGGAGGATACATCGCTATAGACCAAACGGAGGCATTGACCGCCATTGACGTTAACACCGGCAAGTACGTGGGAAAGTCAAGCCTTGAAGAAACAATTCTAAAAACGAACCTGGAAGCGGCCAAAGAAGTCGCGCGCCAACTTCGCTTGAGAGATATTGGCGGCATAATTGTTATTGACTTTATCGACATGGAGAATCCTTTAAACCGAGACGATGTGTTTTTAACACTGAACGAGTCCCTTGGCGAGGATAGGAGCAAAAGCAAGGTTGTGGAGGTTTCTCACCTTGGGTTGGTTGAAATGACTAGAAAGAGTACCTCGGGAGGGCTAAGGGAGTTTTTGGGAGAGGGTTGCCCTCATTGTCGCGGTAAAGGTTGGGTTCTCTCCCCGGAGACCCTTTTTCTTCAGGCCCGGCGAGAGATTAACAAAATCTGTTTGAGCTCAGCGGAGGACGCGTTTTTGTTCAAGCTCAACCCGGTGGTTGTCACTCCTTTCCTGGCCGATAAAAAAAGAAATTTAGTGCGCCTGGAACGGGCGACCAGAAAGCGCCTGTATATTTGGGAAGATTCCCGCGTGCCCGCGACCCGTTATGAGCTTGTGAAAAAGGGCACCCGGAAAGAAATAGAACAATTTTTAGCATCCAAGCCAAACGGGCTCCCCACCAAAAGAGAAAATTGATAGCTATAGCTACTGCCAGCGACTCCTTACTTGGTTGAGGTTCCCTATTATAAGCTTAAGGCAATTGAAGGTTTGACAAGCCCTTTAAGCTGTGCTAGGATGACTTCTGGTTTTTAAAGCTGTGGCGAGCGAAGTAGTAAAAAAGAGGTTGCTCGCATGTCGCTGCTAAAAAAACCTACAGGTAAAAAGTTGACGTTTGTTTTAATACTTGGGAATTTTAAAAGGCGGTAAAGGTGTATGCGATAATTGAATCCGGAGGAAAACAGTATAAAGTAAAGGCGGGGGATGAAATACTCCTGGAAAAG
>DATBWY010000011.1:0-3084 GCA_036514555.1 Candidatus Subteraquimicrobiales bacterium | reverse complement strand
GCAGAAGACTGGGGAGTCCTTCCTTTTCTTCCCCCCAAGCGTCCTCAAAGAGTCGATTTATCCGGTCATGAAGAGAGAGAAAATCCTTAAAAGGATCCCATCTTACAATAGCCATTCCTAGCACCTCCCTTTAACTCTTTTGATTCTCCCCTCCCAAATAGGGAACAATAATTAAAACTCCTCACTTTGTCTCCTCGCTATTCTCGTTTTTTTCCTCAGTAACCTCCGCGTCGACCACTTTTTCTCCTTCTTTTGGTTGACCCCCTGCTTGACCCTGAGTCTGGGTGGCTTGAGCAGCATATACTTGTTCGGCAAGCTTATGCGAGGCTTGCATTAAACTCTCGGTAGTAGCTCTAATTTTCTCGATATCCGTTCCTTTCAAAGCCTCTTTGGTTTCGGATACGGCCGCCTCGATTTTGCCTCTATCTTCCGCGCTTAATTTGTCACCGACATCTCTTAGGGACTTCTCAGTGGAGTAAACTAGGTTATCGGCGTTGTTTCTAATGTCAGCTTCCTCTTTTTTCTTCTTATCCTCAGTAGCATGAGTCTCGGCGTCCTGAACCATCTTTTGAATCTCGTTTTCGTCTAAGGCTGTGGAGCCGCTGATCGTAATCTTTTGCTCCTGTCCCGTGCCCAAATCCTTGGCGTGAACATTTACGATACCGTTAGCGTCTATATCAAATGATACTTCAATTTGGGGTATCCCCCTCGGAGCGGGTGGTAAACCTACCAGATGAAAGCGGCCCAGAGTCTTGTTGTAGGCTGCCATCTCCCGTTCTCCCTGGAGGACGTGGATCTCAACACTGGTCTGATTATCCTCGGCGGTGGTAAAAATCTCACTCTTCCGGATGGGAATAGTCGTATTCCTCTCAATGAGTTTAGTAAAGATACCGCCTTTCGTTTCAATACCTAGTGAAAGCGGAGTTACATCGAGTAGAAGGACCTCTTTCACTTCTCCCACCAAAACGCCGCCTTGAATTGCCGCTCCAACGGCCACCACTTCATCGGGATTAACTCCCTTGTGCGGCTCTTTTCCACCAGTTAGCTTTCGCACCAAATCCTGGATGGCAGGCATCCTAGTAACCCCGCCCACCAGTATCACGTGATCAATATCTTTGGCCTCTAAACCAGCGTCGGACATCGCTTGATTGAACGGTCCCACACACTTCTCGACTAAATCCGCCGTCATCTGGTTGAATTCGGATCGGGAGAGATTCATGTCCAGGTGTAAAGGACCCTCGGATGTGGCGGTAATAAAGGGAAGATTTATATTGGTGTTCGTGGTCGTGGATAGCTCAATCTTGGCCTTTTCAGCGGCTTCCTTTAAGCGTTGAAGAGCCATTTTATCTTTTCTCAAATCGATACCATGCTTGGATTTAAAATCGTCGGCCATCCAGTTAACAATTCTCTCGTCCCAATCATCGCCCCCTAGATGAGTATTCCCGCTGGTGGACTTAACTTCAAAAAGGCTTGGCTCTGTACCCTTACCTGGTTCAATCTCAAGAACTGAAACATCAAAGGTTCCCCCTCCCAGGTCAAAAACCAGGATGGTCTGCTCTTTTTCCTTATCCAATCCGTAGGCCAGAGAGGCCGCTGTCGGCTCGTTAATAATTCTTAGAACATCTAAACCAGCAATTCTACCCGCCTCTTTAGTAGCGGTCCGTTGGCTATCGCCAAAGTAGGCAGGCACCGTGATTACAGCCTTGGTAATCTTTTCTCCGAGATAGGCCTCGGCATCGGCTTTTAACTTCTGAAGAATCATAGCCGACATTTCTTGGGGTGAATAATCTTTGTTTCCGATCTTGATCTTTTCAGACGTGCCCATCTTCCGCTTGATTGAGTGAACAGTTCGATCGGGATTGGTCACTGCTTGTCTCTTAGCCACCTCGCCCACGAGACGCTCACCGCTCTTAGTAAATGCCACAACGGAAGGAGTAACTCGACCCCCTTCGGCATTGGCGACTACCTTGGGATCACCACCTTCTAAAACCGCCATGCAGGAATTGGTTGTTCCTAAATCAATCCCGATAACCTTAGCCATCTTAAACCTCCTATTTTGCCGATAACTAAGCCAGCGTAAATGCGAGCAACTCCCGCTCAAGCATCGTCTATCGGCTGTTAAATATCCTTAGTCTAGTTGTATTATAAAATCTAAGTCTAATGTTGTCAAGTTTTAGATTTAAAGGGCGAGCACTTTTTTTATGCCTTTTTACCTCGTCTTTAAAAAAAGTAAAAGTGCGGCCGAGAGAAAGGCGGTGACTGTTCCGTAAAGAAAGGTGGCCGAGGGCGAAAGAACCTCCCAGAGAACGCCTCCCATAATACTAGCCGGAAGCAGCGCCAAACCGACCGCGGTGTGGTAAATACCCAAAGCCGTCCCTCTTTTTTCCTGGGGGACTAAATCCACCACCAGGGCTCTTTCCAAAGCATCGGTAACGCCCCGGTAAATCCCGTAGAAGACAAATAAAATCCAAAGATAAAAAATGGAGGGGGAAGCGGCAAAAGCAAGGTAAGTAAGTGCGAAAATTAGATAACCCATAATTAAGAGCGGCTTCCGGCCAATTTTGTCGGAGATGATGCCGGCCGGTAGCGAAACTAGGGTGTAGACAAGATTGAAGATAAGATACGCCAGGGGGACATATTTTAAAACCATTCCTAAATTTTGGGCCCGAAGCAGTAGAAAGACGTCGCTCGAGTTACCCAAGGCAAAAATGGTCACGACCAGCAAAAAAAAGGTAAATTTCCTATCAAAGAGAAATTTCAGAGTAACCTTTTTCTCGCTGTGCAAAGTTTTTTTCTCTCGCACCAGGAAAATCAATAAAACAGAGGCGAGAGCGGGCAGAAAAGAGATCAAAAAAATTGTTCGATAGTTGTTGTTCAAAAGCGGCAGGAGTAAAAAGGCTAATAGGGGCCCTACTACTGCCCCTAAGGTATCGGCGGCGCGGTGAAAACCGAAGGCCCTTCCCCGCTGATCAACCGGTGTTACATCAGCAATTAAGGCATCTCGAGGAGCGGTTCTTATTCCCTTTCCTACCCGGTCGGAAAATTTTAAGGCCAAAACTTGCCACCACGACACGGTAAGCGAAA
>DATBWY010000010.1:0-4125 GCA_036514555.1 Candidatus Subteraquimicrobiales bacterium | reverse complement strand
TTCCGGGCTTACCCTTAGCAAAGTGGCAAGTTTCTGTTTTAAAAGGGCGCCTTCCCCGGGATAACGGTTAACTAAGGAAAGTTTTTCTTCCAAAGCGGAAATAATGTTGGCAACAGGCGGATAAGGGGATTCATTGGAGGCCAGCTTAATGACTTTTTTTAGACCAAGCTCCCTTTTAACCTGCGAAATTGACCTTCCGGCTTGATAAGATTTTAAACGCTTCAAATGAGTTCGAATAATTTCTTTTGCCTCCCGCCAATCGTCTCAGGAAATTATAAATGGTTCGCCTTTTTTAACTTGGGTATTGGCTAAACTTTTGTGGTTAATTTTGTTGACTGCGATTTACGATTTTAGCACACCCTAACTCCCAGCTCAACTGTGACCAAACAAATTTTTGTCGCTTTCCCTCGCTACAACTTGTGCGACATTGCCTGCCTGCCGGCAGGCAGGGATTCGAACTTACCTTAGAGGGCGAATTCGCAATTGCCTTCGGCCGCGAATTGCCGCCTCTCTTCGGTTCGCTTTCATCTCAAGTTGCTCAGGATTTCCGCTCATTGAAAGTGACAGGATACATTCTCAAAACCATTACGAGGCTGTTTCGCCTAGCAAACGCTACCCCAAAAAGTGTCCGTGAACGCTGCAATGTGTTGTGGTACTTTTTGGGGGCCCCGCTTGGGGGCGAAGGCGACCAAAACAAATTAGTCGACGGGAAAACTAATTAGTTGACTTTGCAACTCTTTGGGAAGGTGACAGGTGTCATTAAGCAAAGTTAAAGTGGCTTTGTTTCCGTCGAGATCAAACACGGAAACTGCGGCAGGACTAAGCTGAAATTTGAAGAAGCAGGAGGAACCAAACTTTAAAATCTCACACAAGATTACCTTCAAAGACCCGCCATGGCCAACGATGGCGATCGTTCCATCGGCATTTTCCTCGATCTTTTTAAAAACCCTAAATACTCTTTCTTTAAAGGCTTGCCAGCGTTCTCCCCCGGGCATCTGAAAATTTCTGTCCTCCCTTAGCCATCTTCTGTAAAGATTAGGGTATCCCGTTTTTATGTCATTCCAAGTAAGGCCTTCCCATTCACCAAAATCAATTTCGTTTAATCCAGCGTCCGATTTTATTCTCAAGTTACGGGAATTGGCGATGGTTTCGGCTGTTTGCAGGCACCGCTTTAAGGTGCTCGAATAGACAGCGGTGAAAGAGAATTCTTCGAGGGCGTTTGCTACCGCTTTTGCTTGAGCTTTTCCCTTCTCGTTTAACTCCAAATCGGTGGAACCTATGTGCTTTCGTTGGGCGTTCCACTCGGTTTCCCCGTGGCGAACCAAAACAATTCTAGTCACTATGTTAATCTTTCCGGAAGCAGTCTGAGACTTTAATCCTCTAAGGTTTCAGGGGTTTCTTGGTAGAAAAGATCATGGTTATTTGCGCAAATCCGCGACTTTTAGGAGTCGCTTGGCATGGCGTAGGTCCCGGCCCTTCTTGTTGCCAAGTACCTAACCAATTCGTAAGTTCCAAACAACAGACCGGTATAAAACATATCGCCCAGAATCGTATTCCTGAAAAAAGGAATGGCCATGGTATAACTGGTGAGAAGCCCGGTCAAAGTCTTGGGATAAAGCGTACCAAAGGCCCAGACGGCAAAGTTAGTGATGAGGTAAAAAAGAACCGAGCCCAAAAGACTCGCCCCGACTACGTTAAGCACGCTTTTGTGATTCCTTAGCCAAAGCCCAATCAACCCTACCAAAACAAAACTACCGTAAACCGAAAGCATTATTTTGTAGGAGTAAAGCCCGATCGCATAGTCACTTATTAGCATGGCGGCTAGAGGAATAATGATGGCCAGCTTTCGGTTAAGATACACCCCACCAAAAAGAGCCAAGGCGGCAATCGGGGCGAAGTTGGCGGGATGCGGCACTAATCGCAAAATTACAGCAAAAACAATCAAAGCATAAGATAGAACGTATACCATTTTAACCTCCTTTGTGGCGAATTATATTAAATTTTCTCAAGTTCTGTCAAACCTTTTAAGATTTTATTTAGACGTTTAAACGTTTTTATTTAGACTCTTTTATTTAGACTTTTCGCCGGAGCGCCGGGAAAACATTGAAAACGCCACTACTACGGCCGCGGTTAATGATCCAATAAAAACTAGCAAAATGAAGCCTTTGTTCCCCCTCTTAACCGGCTCCCGGACATCCTTTTTTGAGGCCAGCTTCGATTCATACCTAAGATCACTGGTTTCGGTCTTACCATTCGGGCTCGCCTTCTTTTGATTATCGTTATCTTCGGTCTTTAAGTTTTCACCTCCTTTATTTTGCGCATTGTTGGAAGACGCGTTGGATGAGTCCGTGGCTTTAGTGTTAATCTTGGAATTATTTGTCGTGGAGGCTTTTTTGGAGGAAGTTTCGGATCCCTTGTTGCCTGAGGCTTTGGTCGCTCGCCAAACTCCCTGACCAGGAGAGTTCGCAAGGGTTGCTTGCGGCGTCGCTTCCGCTGTTCCTTCTCCAGATAGTTCTTTGGATGATCCGCTCGGCGTTTGAGAAGGTGAATTTCTTTCGACCCCGGAGTCGGGAGTTAAAGGCAAAACAATTGGCCAAGACTTCCCCAGCAGAGCAACCACGGCAAAGGCCGTCATTAAACTGTCAGCGCTATCACCAGACCAGCTAAAAGAACCGTCCTCTTTTTGAAGGCTCAACAAAAAATGATAGGGGTTGAGACCCCCCTGTTTTACCCGGCTTTGAGGGTCTTCTCCCATCGCAATCAGGGCCTGAATTGCCCAGGAAGTAGAGGCCGAATTGGAATCGTTAAAGCTATCTCCCTTTGAGTAGGGGAAACCACCGTCATCATTCTGGGAAAACGCTAAAAATGACTTTGCCGATTCAAGGGTAAGGGTTAAGTTTAGGTTTATACTTTTCCCTTTCGCAAGGGCTAACGCCTGAATTGCGGCCGCTGTGTCGTCCACGTCTCCCCCAGTATCTTTAGCTGAGTAGCTAAAACTCCCGTCTTTTTGTTGGTGGTCAAGAATATATTTCGCGCTACTAAGTACCACTTCTTGATCGGGGTTTTCGCCGGCGGCAAGAAGCGCCAAAACTCCAAAGATGTCATCGTTTATTAGATCAACCTCGCCGATCTGGCCTTCATTGTAAAAATTCTTTAATCCGGTGATTAAATCGTAACCCCCAAAGTTTCGGGGGTCTTTCCCGGAAGCGAGAGCCGCCAGAATTTGACGGGCAAAATCAGTCGCTTTTTCGGGTTTGTAGGTTTTTAAGAAGTCCAGGAGTGAAGCAGAACCGGTCTTAACGTTTTCGGAATGAGTTTCGGCTGCTCCAAAGGCGATCGCCGCCCAGCCGCTCGTTCCAGCGTTATCCAGAAAACCATCCCCGGCCTGCTTGCTCCGGAGAAAAGTTAGGCCTTTATCGGCTCTTTGCTTAAGCTCAGCCGAAGTTAGGGGCGGTTTTTGTCCGATGGAATTTTCTGCCCGAACCGGACTGAGAGCGGCCAAGAAAAAATTGGCCGTTAACAAAAGGATAGTAATTAACTTAAGAATTCGCTTTAGAATTCTTATCATCAAAGCCTCTTAGAGTGTCTTTTCATATTTCCACAAAACTTTATCTCCGGCTGATAACCTTTGACTGGAGGCTCCTAAATTAGCTAATTTGCCGTTCAGGTAATAAAGCCAGTATTTAGCGGCTTGAGGATCATTTCTCACCCCATCGATCTCTTCGATAAAGGCCCCGTATGAAGAATCATTTGAGGCGTCCAGAGAGAAGTTGTGTTTAGAGCTTGCTTCCTTGAGCAAATCGTAGACGGTCGAGCCGGCGGGAACCTCCATCGAGTAGGTTTTCTTGGTTCCGTGCTCAATAAGAAGTTTAACTTCGATCGCTTCTTTTTGAGGAGAAGCCGGGGATTCCTCCGCCTGAGGCTTAACCTCCTTACCTTCGCGGGATTGGGTGTTAGGTTGGCTGGACGAAATGGAGTCGCTTGTTTTACTGGCTTGATTGCCCGGCCCGTTTTCTTCAGTTTGGCTATTTTTAGACTGAGGCAGGGAAGCGGGAGTCTCAATGGTTTCGCTTCCTTGAGACTCTTCTCCCTTTCCTTTTGCTGGTTTTTCGCTTTTGTCTTGGG
>DATBWY010000009.1:0-6692 GCA_036514555.1 Candidatus Subteraquimicrobiales bacterium | reverse complement strand
AAATAAAAAACTCGGCCTCACCAAATCCTTCTTTATTTTGTTAAGCAGCCTTTAGAGCGAAGGTTGGCAAAAAAACCGAGAAAGGGAAGGGCAAGGCGTATTATAATGGCAACGCCAGCTAAAGTCAACTAAACCCCAAGCGCCGGAAGTACCCCAAAATTAGCAACTCTTTACGATCCTTACTTCGCCCGCGGACCTTGGACCCACCCGAGACTCCCCGCAGCGGCCACCTTAAATTATTTAATCTTTAAATCGCGGAATAAAAAAGAGGGGATATTCTTCCGCCGGAGAAAAACTAACCAAAAGGCCTGCCTGCGGCAGGCAGGCGAAAATCGGCTGCAAAAGACGCTTATTTATTGTCTCGGCTGCCCTCTTCGGTTAACATTAGTGTTAATGAAAATACTGTCAGCAACATTGATTGAGTGGAGGTTCTGATTTGTCTGAGATTAGGAAAGATCCGGCCAGTTTGACCTGGATAATTTCAGCCACCGAAAGGGGGAAAAGGCCAACTGACTTCAAGGAGGAAGAGAAACCCCAACGGAGGGTCAAAAGAACCGGCTGCCCTTTCTGCGCTGGAGGAGAAGAGATGAAAGCTCCGCTAAGGGAGCACGCTATCTGGCCCGGCGAACAAGATAAGAAAACCTTAATCTGGAAGACCAGGGTTCTTCCCAACAAGTATCCCGCTTTATACCCTGATGTGGAACTTTCTCAAGCTCAGAAAGACACCATTTATCACTACCTGAGCGGGGTGGGAGGCCATGAGGTAATCGTCGATTCCCCAAATCACGATGATACCTTGGCTACAATGTCAATAGAACAGATCTCGGCCATTCTTCGCACCTACCGGCAGAGATACCGCTTTTGGTGGACTGACCCCCGGATTACCTATCTCCTGGTCTATAGAAACTACGGGGTCGAGGCGGGCGCCTCCCTGGGCCACCCCCATTCCCAGGCGATGGCCACTCCCATTATTCCCCACCGGATCTACGAGGAGCTAGAAGAGGGAAGAAACTACTACGACCAGAACCAAGAGTGCGTCTATTGCCGGACCATTCAGGTGGAGAAAGGAAACGAACCGAGTCGCAAAGTCTTTGAGAACGAGGCCATGTTTGCCTTTTGCCCCTTTGCTTCGAGGTTCCCATTTGAGGTTTGGATTCTTCCCAAAGATCACTACTCAACGCTCGAAGGAATTCCCCAAAAGAAGATAAACTATTTAGCCGAGGCTCTTTCTGAGGTTTTTAAAAAGTTAAACGAGGTTTTGGGAGACATAGCCTACAACATGATCGTCCACTCGGCTCCCCTTAGAACGCCGGGGCTCCTCTACTACCACTGGCACATTGAGGTGCTTCCCCGGCTCACAATGCCGGCTGGTTTTGAGTGGGGAGCGGGAATCTACATTCATAATCTCTCCCGAGGATGCCGCCGTCGCCCTCAGAGATGCTTAAGGCGGGAATTAAGGCCGGAAAGCCCAGCTAACCAGCCAACCAAAATCCCACAAAATCCTAGCCGAGGGGCAGTTTACTGCGCTCGCGCCTCGCGGTAAGGGATTTTGCTCCCTTAAACGGAAGCATTATTTTGAAGGAACTCCCCTCGCCCACCTTACTCTCGGCCGTAACGGTTCCCCCCAAGGCCTTAGCTAATTCTGAGGCAATTGCAAGACCCAACCCAAAACCTTTCCTGTTTCCCTTTTTGGCGTGGTAAAACCGCTCAAAGATGTGGGGAAGATCCAGAGTGTCAATACCGGTTCCGGTATCAGAAACTGTAATTAAAACTTTCGAGTTTTCTTGGGCGGCCTGAAGAGAAACCTTTCCCCCAGCCGGAGTAAATTTTAAGGCGTTATCTAACAGGTTTCTGACTATCTGACGGAGGCGGTTTCCGTCGGTATAGATTGGGGAGAGCGCGCCGATTTGGGTTTTGAATTTTACCTTCAAGCTCTTGGCTTGGCCCCGGTATATTTGCTCACATTCTTTGAGTAATTTTTTCAGATCAATCTCGGTCCGGTCCAAAGAAAAGTGCTTCGAGTCGAGCTTGGCGATGTCCAGGAGATCCTGAATAAGCCTTTCTAAGTGCTTGCTTTCCTTGGCGATTATCTCAAGAAACTTTTCCTTCTCTTTCTCATCGTGGACGGCGTTTTCCAAGAGGGCCTCGGTGAATCCCTGGATGGAAGTTAAGGGAGTTTTAAGTTCGTGTGAGACGTTCGCGATAAAATCTTTCTGCAATTCCTGGGAGAGCTTGACCTCTTTTGCCATCTCATTAAAGGTGGCCACGAGTTTTCCTAACTCGTCCGCGGAGGAAGCGTTTACTCGCTGACCGTAATCACCTTGGGCGATCTTTTTTGAAGCTTCGGTCATCTGTTTCAGGGGTTCGGAGATCCGTCGGGCCAGGAAAAAGGCGAAGACCGACGAAAGGACAAGGGAAATGAGGGCGGCCAAAAGAAGGCGCCTGCTCAAAGAGAGCAACGGCTCGGTGCTAAACTCCAGGGGTCTTGCGAGGATCACTGCTCCGGTCAGCTGGTTTTGGGTAAAAAGAGGCTGGGCAACCACAATAACTCTGAGGTCGAGAGGGGAGAGCAAGCCCTCGGTCACTTGCGCGTCGCCCTTTGCTAGGTTTTCCCAGTTTAGAGAGGGATTAAAATCAGGACCAAAAAAAGGGGATTCTGCCTCGGGCTTCAGTATAAAAACCCGGGTGTTGGCCACCTTTTCCGTGGTTCTTAAGAGCCTTATGGACAGATCTCCCCGGCCGATGTGTCCCGCTAAAATTTCGGCTTGACGGGAAAGGTCATTTACGGCCGCTTGCTTAATATATATTTGGGCCAGCCCGATAGCGATTAGAGCGCTTACTAAAATGGAAAGGGCGATACTTAAAGAAAAGTAAAAAATCAAGCGGGCTCGAAGCGATTTAAACATCTTTTTCCGCCTTGTATCCGACGCCCCAGACCGTCTGAATAGGCAGGTGCTTCCCCAGCTTGCGCCGGAGCTGTCGGATATGAACGTCTACCGTCCGGGCTCCTCCGTAATAGTCATAACCCCACACTTGCTGCAAGATTTGTTCTCTCGTCAAGACAAGCCCTTTGTTTTGAGCGAAAAACAAGAGAAGATCAAACTCTTTGGCGGTTAAGTCAACCCCTTTCTTTCCGAGGTGGGTTTCACGCCGTCCTACATCAATTGTTATCTCTCCCAGCTCTATCTTCTCTTGGACCGGGGAAACTTCGAGCCGGCGAAGAACCGCCTTGACCCGAGCTACGACTTCCCGGGGGCTAAAAGGCTTGGTTATGTAGTCATCGGCCCCCACTTCTAAGCCGACAATCTTGTCAATCTCGGTATCCTTAGCGGTTAGCATGATGATGGGAATGTCTTTAGAGGCTCGAATCTTTCGGCAGATTTCCAAACCGTCTGCGTCTGGAAGCATAAGATCTAAGAGCACCAAACGAGGCTGGGCTTCTTCTAACTTGGCAAGCCCTTCTTCACCCCTTTCCGCCCATTCTACGTTAAAACCTTCGTTTTTAAGATAAAGCGTTACCAAAGAGGCGATGTTTTCTTCATCTTCAATAATTAAGATGGTGCCTTTGCTCACGGCTTACCCTCAAACTAAGCCACGGAAAACCCGTGGTATAACCCCATCTACCTTTGACAGGGAACTTCGCTCCTCGCCGACGAGTGATGGCGCGCGGATAAAAATTAATATCCATTACTATGTTACTATGGTATTGACTTTGGCTCAAGGAAGCGGCTTTCGGCTGCGGCACCATCCCTTTTCCCGCGAGCAAGAATTGGTTAAACTAGAAGAAGTGGAAGTAGCAAGAAATTCAAGGGTGGCCGTGCTTGTTTCAGTGCCGCCAAAGGAGTTTAATACTTGGTTAATTAGCCACCCCTGAACACCCTCTCTACCTGCTATTATTTGTATAGTATTGTTCGAGAGCGATTAAGAATTTTTAAACTTTCTATTAAATCTTAGCCAAATTCTTTAAGAAAACCCCTGGTAGAAAACCTGTTTAAAGCAGAAACCTTAAATTAAACCATCGGAAACAGTATCAAATACTGTAGTTAGTCAAAGGAAGAACCTTGAGATAGAAGAGCCAGCGAGGGAAGCTATGTGCTCAAAGACGGTAATAATATTATCTGTAAGCTTCTTTGCGGTGTTTTACTCTCACAATAGTGACAATTTTATTCTTGTCATCAATTACATATAAAATCCTGTAATCTCCAAAGCGAAGTCGCCATTCTTCTCTATTAGTAAGCTTTCCAGAATGAACTGGTCGAGGGTCATCAGCTAAAAACCGGACTAACTGCACTATCCGAGTGCGGTAGCTAGGAGCAAGCTTTTTTATGTCCTTTTGCGCTCGCTCTTTGATCTTAAGATGATACATTCCGTTTTTCTTCTAGCTCTGCCAGAAACTCTTCGAAATCTCGGACCGCTTCACCCTCAGCCTTTCTAAAATCGTTTATATCTTCCATGTCCTCAAGTAAATCCATGAGAGCGTTGTATCGGTCAATATCCACTAAGACCGCTGCGGCCTTTCCCCTCTGAGTAATATATACTGGCTTTTTATTCTTTCTTAATTCGTGCAATACTGAAGCAATCTTATCCCGAACCTGACTGCTAGGAAGAATTTTAACACTCATATTTATCACCTCTATTGTACAGTATACTACCCTATCCATCCTTAAATGTCAAAACCGTTTCTGCGAAAACGGTGATTGATTGTCATATCCGCGCTTCCTCGCGAGGGCGGCAGTTGCCAAGGCGCAAAATGACGAAAAACGGGCCTGTGCCCGAGACCTGTTTGTTTTGCCGGTAAATTTGAGGCCCCAATTTGCTATAATTATAATGTTGGTTTTTTGTTTTTTGGGAGGGAAGAGTGAAATACGTTATTAACAACTCGCGTTCGCAGAACCTCATTAAGCGCTTTTTTATTTTGTTACTGTCTTTTTCGCTGGTCTTATTAGTTACTAGTCAGATTTTCTATTCCTTAAAACCGGCGGGGGCGGACTCAAGAACCAGTTTGGAAGGACCCAAACTATTAGCCACGCCCTCAATTAGAGGAGTAGACTACGGGCCGTTTCGAGAGGGGCAGAGCCCTGAAAAAGGAATATTTCCTACCATTCAAGAGATGGAAGAGGACATGCCTCTTCTGAAAATGATGGCAAGTACCATAAGAACCTACTCTGTAACTAACGGCTTCGAGAATATAATTGGTCTCGGTAAAAAGTACGGTTTGAAAGTAGTACCAGGAGCCTGGCTAAGCGACAATCAGGCCGCAAACGAGCAAGAAATTAACAATTTAATTAAGGTAGCGAACCAATCGGATAACGTTCCTTTTGTGGTCGTCGGAAGCGAGGCGCTTCTTCGCTCGGAAAAAGGCTGGCCCGGAGGACTGCCAGAGAATAAGCTTATTGAATACATCACCCAAGTTAAACAAAACGTGACGGTTCCGGTAACCACAGCCGAACCCTGGCACATCTGGCTCGCGCATCCCAATTTAGTTGAAGCAGCCGATTTTATATTTATGAACGTCCATCCCTATTGGGAAGGTATAACCATTGATCAGGCTGCGAACTTTGTCCTTCAAAAATACACCCAAGTCAAAAATGAATATCCTGCCAAAAGAGCAACCATCAGCGAGACTGGCTGGCCAAGCGGTGGTAGTCCTAATGGTGCCGCTGTTCCCGGTTTGGATAATCAAAGAAAATTTATTAATAATCTCTTGGAGCTCGCAAATCGAGAAGCAATCGACCTTTTCTATTTTGAGGCCTTTGATGAAGGGTGGAAAACAAGCGAACCCAATGGAGTGGGGCCTCACTGGGGATTATACACTTCTCAACGAACTCCTAAACACTCAATAACAACTTTTCGAAAGGTCGAAAGGCTCTGGGGGATGACTTCAGCCGATACCGCCATCGCCATCTCCCAAAGGGGTTTTCCCGGTTCAAAAGTGGCCCTGGTGGCAAGAGATGATTATTTTACCGATGCCTTAGCCGGAGGGCCCTTAGCCAAGTACGTTGCTTATAAAAATGATTTTCAGGCCCCGATTCTTTTAACCAACACCTACGAGCTTTACACCCAAACAAAGGCTGAAATTCAAAGGTTAGGAGCAGAAAGAATATATCTTTTAGGCGGTGAGGGAGCGGTAAGCGGTGAGGTTCAAAAAGCTCTTGGTGAAACTCCGGGAGTAAAAGAAGTTATAAGACTTTGGGGAGAGACCGCTTATGGCACGGCTCTAGCGATCAAAGGAGAAATGGCCAAGATCTCAACGGAAACCGGTTCTTTCCCACCCGATACGGCAATCATCACAACCGGAGAAAACTTTCCCGATTCCTTAGTTATCTCGGGACCGGCGGCCTCAAAAAACATGCCCATTTTATTAGTTAAACCCTTTGCTAAGGAACCCGAACCAGAAACAAAACTGGCTCTACAAGGAATAGAAAATGTAATAATAGTGGGAGGTCCCGGAGCCGTTCATCCTTCCTTAGAGGGCTGGTTAAGAAGAAACGGATACCAGGTTTTAACAAGACTCTGGGGACAATCTGAGTATGATACTGCAAAAGCCGTGTTAACAGAGGGAGACCCTATCTTTAACTTTGATGAATCTACTGCTCTTGTCACAAGAGGCGATTACTTTACAGATGCGTTAGCCGGGGGAGCTTCTGCTTCGACGCTTGGGCCGGCTCCGATGGTTCTCGTCAAACCGGATT
>DATBWY010000008.1:0-4403 GCA_036514555.1 Candidatus Subteraquimicrobiales bacterium | reverse complement strand
CTTTACGCCGGGAACAGGACTCAAATCGAGTTTCCTTCCCGACGCTATGATGGATTCGGCGAAGTTGACCGTTTCCTCCCGGTCCACACCCTGAATATATAGGGCCATCAAAAAAGCGGCCATTTGATAGTCGGGAATCTCGCCCAGCGCGTATCCTTGGACCATAAAATCAATTTCGGCCGCGGTTAGCCTTCCTTTATCTCTTTTTTTGGCGATAACATTCGAAACGATCATACCTTTTTCTCTCAAGGATCAGTCTTTTCTTGATTCCGGCGCTTTTTAGCCATACTCAAGGGACCAAAGGGATGAGTCTCTAAATATATCTCCTTTAAATCCTCCCGGGCTAAGGAGGTGTAAATTTCCGTGGTAGTAACATTTACGTGACCAAGCATCTCCTGAACCGCTCGGAGGTCGGCCCCCGCCCGCAAGAGATGAGTCGCGAAGGAGTGTCTTAAAGCATGAGGATAAATTGGTTTTAACCCCGCTTTTTCAGCGTAGCTTTTAACAATTTCCCAACACCTCTGACGCGTTAGACGAAAACCCCTTCTATTTACGAACAGACCCGAGGTTACAGGCTTTTTACAAAGCTTTGGCCGGCCTTTTTGTAAGTATCGAACCAGCGACTCCTTAGCATAATTACCTAAGGGAACTATCCTTTCTTTAGAGCCCTTGCCGAAACAGCGAAGATAGCCCTTTTTTAAATCAACGTCTTCGAGGTCGAGTGAAATAAGCTCGGAAACGCGCAAACCGGAGCCGTAAAGAATCTCCAGAATCGCCCGGTCCCGCCAGATAAGCGGAGTGTTTCCCTTCGGGGCCTCAAGCAGCCGGGTGACCTCTTCGATACTTGGGGCGTGAGGGAGCCTCTTCGGAATTTTGGGTGAGGTTAAATTTACGGTCGGGTGATTTTTGGTGAATCCTTCTTGAATTAAAAAGTTATGAAACGTTTTAACTGCTGAAAGATTTCGAGCGGTAGTGGTCGGCGCGTTTCTTTGCCGCAAAAAATCGAGGTAGTCTAGGATGTGTTTGGGGGATATTTTATCTACCGAACCCACCTTCTGCTTCTTTAAAAAGTTCAAGTATTTAGAAAGATCGCGCCGGTAGGCATCCAAGGTGTTCTTGGAAACCTGTTTTTCGACGATTAAATAGTTGAGACATTCTTGGACAAGTTCTTCCATCAATTTTCACTCTCAGATTTGCTCCAAGATCCTCGTTTCAAGTTTTCTGGTCACAAGTCTCAAGTCTCCGGGGACTGTTGAGTAAGTCAAAATAGGCTTATAGAGATTGCTTCGTCGCCCTTAGGGCTCCTCGCAATGACTGGTAGAAGTGTCATGCAAGCGAGCGGAGCGAGCGCGGCAGTCTCTAAATAGAGTTCGTCAAACACCTCCTCAAGTCTCAAGTTTTTTACTTGTTGTAGCGTGTGACTTGTGACTCCACTTTTATTTTTTCCTTGCCAATTGGAGGTATCTTTCAGCTAAAGTAAGACCGGCAATTGTCTTACCGTCTCTGATCTCGCCTGAGCTAATCATTAAGAGAGCTTCATCCAAGGGCACCTTTGTTACCTCCAAATCTTGTTCCTCTTCTCGCCCCTCCTCCCTTTCTCCTTCCCGTAACTCCAAGCCCAAATAGAGATAAAATAGCTCATCACTATAACCGGGGGTCGTATAAAATTCGGCCAGTTTTATTATCTTCTCGCAAGTGGAACCGGTCTCCTCAGCCAGTTCTCGGGAAACACAGCCCAAAGGATCTTCCCCAAGATCGAGCTTGCCGGCGGGAATTTCTAAAAGAGCACCCTCGATGGGATGGCGATACTGCTCAACCAGGACTACCTTGTAATCATTGGTCACAGCAACGATACCCACCGCTCCTTTGTGTCTGACCGTTTCGCGTTCGTGAATTTCCCCGGTCGGGAATCTGACTTTGTCCACTGACAAAGAGAGAACTTTCCCTTCAAAAACTACTTCCGAAGAAACAATTTCATACTTTTCAAAATTTCCCATGAATCACATCCACTTTAGTTCTACCCCTCCTTATCCAAGATTTCATATTTATGAATCCAGGGGTGAACACAGGATATTATTGAGTACTAAGCCAAATGTCATGAAGTTAGAATAGGCGAAGTTAGTTCATTTATCAAAACTCAAATCCTTGAGAGCGTTAGGATGAGACATTATCTATTTGCCGGTGGGTCATAAGTCCACCGTCATTCCTTCACCAGGCTCGGGACAGGCTCTGAGGAGCTAAACCGATGAAGGATTCTATAGCAAGATTCTTCGGCCTTCGGCCTCAGAATGACCCTGGGGAATTACGCCCCAGGGTCAGCTATTTAACGGAAGCGTGGGACTCGGGGTTTATGTTACTTTTCGAGAATCTGAAACGAGTCGAAACTCTTTTCGATATTCTTCGATAAAGCTTTTTCCTTGCCAGTGATTACCATCAGTTGATAGAGCCTGGAGCCGACTAAAAATAAGCGCGCCCTGATAATACCTTTTTCAGTCTTTATTTTAATTTCTCTTCCCTTGTGTCCTTTGAGGGTAGCGGTCTTTTCCTGGAGAAGCTCACCTTTAACGTTAGACACCGCCCCATCGCGGGCACCATCCAAAATCTGTTGAGGTTTGGCTACTTTTAGGAGGTCTTCCGGATAATCTGAGTAGCCAACCATGTAGGCAATATCGCTTTTCTCTAGCAAGAATAGGTGTAAATCAATGTCTCCAGCCTGAGTATTTATAGTTTCGGTCTGCTCTTTTGGGGTACCCGGCAAAGTCAGCGAAAATTGTCCCTTAGTTGATTTAAATTCTTTCCACGCAAATAGAGAACATCCCCCTGCTAAGAGGGAGACTAAGATGGCGAACACGAAAAGTCTATTCTTCATCTAATTTCCCCTTCCTATAAGGTTAATCTTGTAAAACCTACTTCTATACGCGCATTTATTTCACCTTTATAATGAATCTAATTTAAGAAGTTAGAAAAGTGGGAAAAGTTATTAAGAGGACAAACTAAGGTCACAGAGGCATTAATTAGCGAAGTCAAATGGGGGACTTTTTAAGATTTATGGGATTCAACGTATCTTTTTTCGGCCTCTTCAATTACTTGTAGGGCCGGTGTCACACCGTCCCAGCCTTCCACCCCGGTTTTTTTCTCCTCTAATTCTTTGTAAATTTGAAAAAAGTGTTCTATCTCCCTAAGAAGATGCTTAGGCACATCATCCAGGCTTTTAAGCCAGTTCCACTGGGGATCGTGAACGGGAACGGAAAGTATTTTATAGTCTACTCCTTTCTCGTCCCACATCTTAAAAAGACCAATCGGCCGGGCATCGATTAAGCATCCCGGGAAAGTGGGCTCACTTACCAAAACCAAGACATCTAGAGGATCACCGTCTTCAGCCAGAGTGTCGGGGATAAAACCGTAATCGCTGGGGTAATGAACCGAGGAAAAAAGCATCCTATCGTATTTAAACATCTTAGTTTCAGGGTCATATTCATACTTATTGCGGCTCCCTTTTGGGATTTCCACTACCACTTTGATCACGTGTTCATTGCGCTCTTTATTCTTCATAATCACAGGCCTCGCTATGATTTTTGGGTTTTTTAGTAGCGTTGAACTACTTCAAAAGTTCCAGCGCGTAAAGAGCGGCTGAGCCAGCGGCCTTAAAAAACTCCGGCTCTTCCGCGGGGGTTCGCCCCATGGTTGTCACCTTTATCTTGTGTTTTTTTAGGGCCCTCAAGGTAATCTCGTTGTCAACTATTTTTACCTCGTGTTTGGAGCTAGCACCGCTCTCTTCAAGCTCTTTTAAGACCAATTTCATCTTATCCTCAGGCATCTTGGGAACGGTAACCGTGGCCGAAGCCAAGGCCACCAAGGAAAGAGCGGTTAAAGTGTGATGGCTTATTCCAAAATGGCGCTTCCTCTTGTCCTTAAAACTGAGTCTGGGAATCGCGATGGGTTTCCCTCCCAAAACAGAGACAGCGTTAATGATCTCCCCCTGTTCGATCCCGGAAAAACCAAGGAAGGAATCGGTTCCGACCACTCCCGGACCCATAATTACTACAACTACATCAGCTTGGGCCACTTTTTTAGCGGCCACCAGAGCGCTGAAGATATTGATCGCCTCGAAGTCTCCCCCATAAGCTTGGCCCACGGTTATGGTGGTATCAAGCAGCTTCGCGCTCTTTAACTCGGCCACTAAATCGCTTAAAGCTAAGGGCAGGGCCCCGGCGTCCGTCATTATGTAGGCCAGTTTCAAATCTTTGTTTACTTCTTTAAGAGTTACCGCGACCGGAGCAAGCTGACTGTGAAGAGTACCAATAATAACAGGAAGGCCCTCGAGGCTCAAGTTTTCTTGGAGCTGCCGCCGGTAAAGGTCATTCTCCTCAACCGATAAAAAGCTCATCTGCAAAGGAGTGTAC
>DATBWY010000007.1:0-6563 GCA_036514555.1 Candidatus Subteraquimicrobiales bacterium | reverse complement strand
GGCTCCCACTTTTTCCGCCCTGATGGCTCGTCCGGTTAGCTTTAGAAATACATCGTCGAGGGTGGGTTTTCGCAAGGAGATGGTGCTAATCGGAACCTTGAATTTGGGAATAAACCTCGGGATAAACTCGTCACCGCCGTTTACCTCAAATTGAAGGCCGTCGCCATCTTTTTGGACCGTATAACCGTACTTATCCTCAATTTCTTTGGCGGCCTTTTCGTTGTCAGCGGTTTTTAAGGTGATCAAATCGCCCTTAACTTCTTTCTTTAGCGCGTCTGGTTGGTCGAGGGCGATAATCTTTCCGTAGTCTATGATAGCAATCCGGTCGCAGTTCTCGGCTTCATCCATATAATGAGTGGTTAAAAAAATTGTAATGGCCTGGCGTTTCTTCAAATCGTAAATATAATCCCAGATGTGGGCTCTAGTCTGAGGATCCAGACCTAAAGTGGGCTCGTCTAGGAACAAAATCCGGGGATAGTGGATAAGCCCGCGGGCAATTTCGAGGCGGCGCTTCATCCCCCCCGAAAAAGTCCTGACAAAATCGTTCTGTCGCTCCCCCAGCTCAACCATGGCTAATACTTCATCGATGCGGGCCTGCCGCTCTTTTTTGGGTATGTGGTAAATCATCCCGTGAAACTCCAGGTTTTCGCGGGCGGTGAGCCGCTCATCTAAACTGGGGTCTTGAAAAACTAGCCCAATAGACTTTCTGACTCGGTTAGACTCCCTCGCAACATCAAAACCGCCGAGATAAGCTGTTCCGGAGGTTGGCCTAAGAAGGGTGCAAAGAATATTTATGGTAGTGGTTTTTCCGGCGCCGTTGGGTCCCAGAAAACCAAAAATTTCTCCCTCCCTAACTTGGAAGGAGATTCCGTCAACCGCCGTGATTTGGCCGAACTTTTTAACGAGATTTTTAACCTTAATGATCTCCAACTGCTGGACCTCTATCGCTTCTAAAATATTTCCCGTTTGCCTTTCGATTCATTCCCCTTTTCTTTACGGCGCAGCTTCTGACTGAGTAGATGTCCTACCTCCATTAAGGTGCCTAGGTAGCCCCCTTTGTGCTCAATATGGGCTATTTCCGGGGGATTATCGTGCGTTTTTATGTACTCTAAAGCGGCTTCGGCCTGAATTCGTCCGGCCCCCTGCGCATAGTCCTCAACATTCAAATTTTTGGCCGTGTGCGTCAGGGCCTCTTTAATCAATCCGGGGGAGCTTTGAGCCTTCGCTCCCAGAAGAAGCGCCACCAGACCGCTAACTTGTGAGGCCGCCATACTGGTGCCCGTGGCCGAGGTGTAAAAATCGTCAACCGGTTTTCCCATGGAAACCTCTTTGGCCCTTCCGGAGACAATCCCCGTTCCCGGAGCCAAGACATCGGGCTTGGTTCTTCCGTCCAAAGTTGGCCCCCGGGCGGAAAACTCGGCCACCCGGTCCTGATCGTTGCTGGCGCCTACCGTGATTACTCCCCGGGCGCAGCCCGGACTGCCGATGCTTCCCCTGTTTGGTCCTTCATTGCCGGCGGCCACACAAACCACCACCCCCTGAGCCACAACCGCGTCACAGGTTTCACTCAAAGAGTCGTTCCCATCGCACGGGCCTTCGGCGCCCAAGGCAAGGTTAACCACTTGGGCTCCGGCTTCAAGGGCCCACTCCAAAGCGGCCATTGCGTCACTTGCTCGGCCACTGCCATCGGCTTTGAGAGCTTTGGCGGCCAAGATTAAAGACTCCGGAGCGACCCCGCGATATTTACCCTCTGATTTTTCCCCATCGGCCCCAATAACCCCCGCGGTATGGGTGCCGTGACCATTAAAGTCCTGGAAGCCCTCTAAAGTAAAGTCGGCGATACCGACTATTCTTCCCTCAAGGTCAGGATGAAACCGATCGACCCCCGTATCAATAACGGCTACCTTTACCCCTTTCCCGGAAAAACCCTGTTCCAGGAGCGGCGCAGAAACTCCTATCAAAGGAAGAGAGGAATCAAGACTTGCGTAAACTTTCTTGTCCCACTCAGCCCTTAAAACTCCCGGTTTTTCAGCTAACCCCAATACTTTCTCGACCGGCAGGCTCAAGGAGAAAGATTTCACCAGGGGAATGACGTGTCTCAAAACACAATTGGGCTCATCTAAAATCTGCTGAATATAGGACCTCTGCCACTCTTTGAGCTTTATAACAACGTGGATCCGCTCTTTCGGTTCTAACTTTTTAACTCTTTCTTCAAGATCTTGAGTTATAGCCACTTCTATCACTTCCTCTAAATTACTAAAACTTAACGTTTGATTCTCCACAAAGCGCGGTCATTAATTTGCCGGTTCAATGGCTTTTTATTCTAGCCAAGACTTCTTTGTCCTCCTCGATTCTTAAGACCCAGTCTTCCTTGACCAAATCAAGGGCCTCTTTTAGCGGGATTTCGATACCTAAAGCCTTTATGCGATGCTTAAGGATGAGTTTAACTTTCCTTTTCTTCAAGACTACCCCTTATATCCTCTCATTATACTATCAAATCTCAAGGAAACTTGCTTAAAATGGAGCCGCGTTTAGGATAATTTAGTTCCGCTCGCAATGTTCCCGCTACTCTTGGGCTCGTTTGCGATGCCCGGGCCTAAGTGATAACATTGCCCCAACAAACCACCTTGACCCAAGAATATCATGGTTAAAAGACTAAAGGACCGCTTAAGAAAGGAAATACTCGCCCGCAGGAAAGCTCAAAGCGAGCCTGAAATTCGCGATAAAAGCCGAAAAATCGGGCAGACCCTCTTTAATTTGGAGGAGTTTAAAAGGGCGACAGTGGTCGCCTTTTACGTTTCCTTTGGAAGCGAGGTTAGGACCAGGGATTTAGTTGAAGAGAGTCTAAAAATAGGCAAGCAGGTGGCTGTTCCTTTCTG
Organism: Candidatus Subteraquimicrobiales bacterium; assembly: GCA_036514555.1. Classification (GTDB taxonomy): domain Bacteria; phylum Actinomycetota; class Aquicultoria; order Subteraquimicrobiales; family DATBWY01; genus DATBWY01. The sequence goes on along the minus strand of DATBWY010000007.1, from coordinate 3,684 downwards.
TAAGGTTGACCAGGTTGATTTGGGACTCTCGCTGATTCAAAACTTCCAAGAGGATCTTGAACCGGGGGCATTTGGAATTTTGGAGCCGAAAAAGGGGAAAAGAGCGGAGTTTCCCTTATCCGAAGTCGATTTGATGACGATTCCCGGAATCGTTTTTGACTTAGCGGGACACCGCTTAGGTTACGGCCAGGGTTTTTACGATAAATTTTTGAACCAAATGTCAAAAGCGATCCTGATCGGGATGGGATTCGAGCTTCAGATAGTTGAGCGCCTCCCCAAGATGCCTCATGACATTAGCGTCGAAAAAATTATCACCGAAAACCGGGTTATCATTGCGAGTAACTCAGGTGATCACGCGGACGCTAAATGAAAAACGAAAACTAAAAAAGACTTGGAGCTTGTAGCTTGAAACTGAAACTTTAAGGAGATGCGTAGAGCTCATCTAAACTCACGAAGGTGTAGCCTTTCGCTCTTAGGTTATCGATTATTCCCGCTAGGGCAAGTACGGTCCCTAATTGGTTTCCGCCCCCATCGTGAAGGAGAATAACCGAGCCGGGCCTCGTTTCTTGAACCACGCTGCCCTCAATGAGTGCCGAATTCGACTGGACCCAGTCATTAGGATCAACACTCCAAAGAATAAAATTATAACCCTTGGCCGCGGCAGTGTCTAAGAGCAGCGAGGAAAATAGGCCCCCGGGAGGCCGGAACCAGTGACTGTTTTTGCCAGTTATCTTCTTGATTAAGTCTTCGTTTTGGCCCAGTTCCCTGGCGATTTCTTGGAAGGTCGCCTGGGACAAAAAAGAGTGAGAAAAAGTGTGGTTGCCAACGTCATAACCGGCTTCGGCTACTCTTCTTAAAATTTCGGGGTGTTTTTTGATTTGCAGCCCCACTACAAAAAAGGCGGCGGGGACTTTCTTTTCCTGAAGGATTGCTAAAACTTGAGGAGTCAGCGGCGAGGGGCCGTCATCAAAGGTCAATGCAATCTTTGGTGCCTGCTTGTCAAACCGTCCAATTATCGTTGGCGAGGGCTCTCTAATAATCTTCTCGCTAAAAACTTTTCGACTCTTTTCTCCAATTTCAACCTCTTTTAGCCCGGGCACCCCGTGTCTGGTTACCGCAACAAAGGAACCTCGGCCGTTAACATCAACCGGCGGTTTAGTTACTTCGATTTTCCTTGAAACTCGTTCATGGAGGTCTTGGCCCGAATAAACCGCGATTTTATCGCTTTGTTTGAGTTTGTAAGTCAAATGTGCCCGGCGGCCGTTCAGCAAAATTACGGGATAGCCTCCTTTTCCCCTCCCTACTAGTCTTCCATCCCGGTCCAAGAGGTCTCCCCGCTTCAAAGCGATGCTTTTCACGGCGAGCGCCCTCTTTACGGTGCTTCCCTTTCTTAAAACTAAAGCTTCGCCGTTGGCGACCACGGTCATCTTCATATAAGAATGGTAGAGGAAGAACTCGACTATGAGTAGAACAATGATTACGGTAGCCCAAAAAAAGTACCGTCGTAATTTTTTCGCCGGCATCATTGTCTCCCGGAAATTTGAAATTCAATTTTTTAATAATAGCATAAAACTGCTATTTTTGAGGGGCTATCCCTTCTAATATTTCCTTGTTATCCCTTTTTTTGTTTGTTAAACTTCTACGTGTTCTAAAAATCTAAAACTTGAGAACAGAACAAAAGATGAAATGTCCCCTTTGTGGCAACGACGAAACCAAAGTAGTTGATTCCAGAGCGACCGATCAAGGAGCTGTCAGGCGCCGGAGAGAGTGCCTCCACTGTAAGCAGCGATTTACAACCTACGAAAGATTAGAGGAGGTCCCCCTGGCCGTCATTAAAAAGAACGGCGAACGCGAACCTTTTGACCGTTCAAAACTGCTTAATGGTCTGGTAAGAGCCACCGTGAAAAGAGAGATTCCCCTCTTGGATTTGGAAAATTTGGTCGCGAGCATCGAAGCCGATCTTCGCAATCAATTTAAGTACGAGGTCTCCTCAAAAGAAATCGGGGAGATGGTTATGAAAAGACTCCGAAAACTGGATAAGGTGGCTTATATTCGCTTTGCCTCAGTGTATCGGCAGTTTCAGGACTTAGACGAATTCACCTCGGAACTAAAGAGGCTCCAGAAGCAAGAATAGTAGGCCAGGCAGCAAGCTAGCGGTTAACTTCCTCCCAGGATACTTGTTCAAAACTGGCATTAACCGGTTCAACAAAATAGGGCGGCTGGTGATTTTTCATCCGCTTTTCGTACGAGTAGTTCTTGGAATATCCGCTTATCTTTCGCATCGTCCTCGAATTAAAAGTTCCTACCGGACCCCTAAATTTCTGAATGATGGCCCCCTTGATACTGAGTGTTCCTTTGGCTGGAGGACTCTGATAGTCTTCTACTCCAAATGAGTGATTTATAGCCAAAATGGCCGCGTGTATCTCTATATTATTGGGGGCATTTTTATCGACATAGACAAAGTTTTCGGCCACAAGTCCCAGCATATCTTGGCTATCTTCGGTTTGGTTTCGATAAACCAGATTGTCGGTGATGTAGACGTTGTTTTTGGCGGCGACGGTAAGCCTTCCGGAAAGAGTCCCTGAAAGGAACGCGTTCCCGTTAGTGTTACGCCTGGGGTTCCGGCTGTCTGTTTGGCCGTCGACATAAATTATCCCGTTTCTCGGAGGCCAAACCGTTCCCGTGGGCCCGGTTGACAAATCGTTATTATTGCTGACGTTCATCGAGCCATTCGAGTTCAGGGTAATCGTGGTTTCCCCGTAATAATAGTAGCCACGGCTTTGGGCTTCTTCCTTGAGTTGATTATTCCCCGGGGGAAGCTGCAACGGCTGAACCCCCACCTGGTATTCCTTTTGGAAATCAGGGTTATAGCCCCAGCCCTCGACAATTTGTCCCGAAACAGTGACCGCGCCCTCGAACACCGGCGTCCCGCTTATTCTTAAGTCTCCATTAGTATGTAGATCCCCGCGGACCACGTCACCGGTAATCCACCAGATCTCTGAGCCGGTTTCGCTACGTTCGGCATCGGTAAAGTAGAGGTAGGAGAGGAAGCTTTTCTTTCTCAGCTCCACTTTTATGGTGCGATTAACTTCGGGGTTGAAAACCTTGCCGGTGGCCTCGATAGTTATAACAGAGTCTCCTTCCTGGGGAAGGGTAACGTCCAAGTGATACTTTCCGTCCTCAAAATCTACCCAGCGATCACTTCCCTCTTCGTCTTGGCCTTGGGCGGGATGAGTTTGAGTGGCATAGTAATCTTCGTCACTGTTGAGGTGCCACAGATAATTATTGATTCCCGCTTCCGCCACGTGAAGAGCTTTAGTGGTCCGGTTGCTGCGGACAGTCAAACCAGAATCGCTTTCGGAAAGGACTATGACACCAAACCCAAGAACCGTTAGCACGGCCATAACCGCTAAAACCATGGTTAAAGCGCTTCCTTTTTGGTCTAAAGTTTGGTGCTTCCTTTTTTTTGACGAACGCAAACGAATTTTCTCCATCGCTTTAACTTCTTCCGGTTCTAAAACCCCGCTGAGGCCGGGAATTTCTTTTTTTTGTTAGTCCGCGAAGCTTAGATTTCTGAGCCTAGCCACCGACTTTGCGCTTGTCGCTGGAGGCTGTTTACCGGGATCGACATCTGTTTCCAAAGAGACCGTTATCATTCGAATTTGGGCTCGTTGGTTTTGATCT
>DATBWY010000006.1:0-3341 GCA_036514555.1 Candidatus Subteraquimicrobiales bacterium | reverse complement strand
AAGCCGCAATCCGCGTGGATGAGCTTCCGGTATTTACTGTAAGGAGTGTCACATCTAAGACCCCCGAGTGTTAATCTTACCCTCAAAATCGCCGGAGCCACTGATAAAGCAATTCTTTAGAAACGCTCCTCGAAAGCAGCGCTTACAGTTTGAGTCTTTTTAATAGCAGGGCATTTGTTACCACAATTATACTTGAGGCCGCCATTATTAATGCAGCCCATTCAGGTTTTAGTGTAATTCCAAAGGGAAATAAAAAACCGGCCGCTATAGGAATAGCGAGAGCGTTATAACCTGTAGCCCAAAACAAATTCTGTTTCATCTTACTCATTGTGCGGGTACTCAACTTAATAAGCTTAACAATGTCCCGGGGATCGTTTCTGACAAGTACAATTTCCGCCGACTCGACAGCAACGTCAGTTCCTGCTCCGATCGCGATCCCAATGTCCGCTTGCGTTAGAGCGGGGGCATCATTTACCCCGTCTCCGACCATTGCCACTTTACCTCCGTTTCGTTGAAGTTCTTTTACCTTGCTTGCTTTATCCCCAGGAAGAACTTCCGCGAAATAGGTATCGAGACCGAGCTCGTCGGCGACATATTTGGCGGTAATTTTGTTATCACCGGTTAACATGGCTACCTTTACACCTAATTTTTTTAAAACCTTAACACTATCATACGACTCTTTCCTTATAATATCTGAAAGAGCAATTAAACCTTTGATCTCTTTGTCGGTTGATACGTAAACAACCGTTTTGCCCTGAGCGGAAAGCTTTTCGTGAGATTCTACAATTTTAGTCGTATCCAGTCTTAAGAAATCCATGAGGGCTTTGTTTCCCACATAAATTTCTTCTCCTTCGATGTTAGAACCGGCGCCCTTTCCTGTAATCGCTTCGAACTTTTTAACTTTGGGCAAAGGAACCTCAGTTTCTTTGGCTTTTTTAACGATACCCTTGGCAATAACGTGCTCTGAGTTAATTTCTATCGCCGCAGACTTTCTTAAAATCTCCTCGACCCTCCAGCCATTTAACGGCACAATATCTGAGACTCCAAACTCCCCCTTGGTAAGAGTGCCCGTCTTATCAAAAATAATAAAGTCAATATTTTTTGCGACTTCAACAGCGACCATATCTTTAATGAGTATTCCGTTCTTAGCGGCCAGAGTGGTGGAAATAGACGTTACCGTGGGAATGGCTAATCCTAAAGCGTGAGGGCAGGCGATAACGAAAACCGTTATGGTGAGTGTTAAAGCAAAAATCGCCCCGGAATCGGCAAATCCCGCCCAATAGACGAAAGTTAGAATTCCCACAATTATGGCAGTGAGGGTAAGATAATGAGCCGCTTTATCGGCTAGTTTTTGAGTTCTCGGCTTAGAGGCCTGAGCATTTTTTACGAGTTCAATGATCTGAGCCAAAGCGGTATCCTTGCCAACTTTTTCCACTCTTATCTTTACGGAACCGGTCTCATTTAAAGTACCTCCGGTCGCTTTATCTCCAAACTTTTTTGAAACTGGTTTGGACTCTCCGGTCACCATAGACTCGTTAATGCTTGTTTCGCCTTCAATAACCGCACCGTCAATGGGAACTTTTTCCCCGGGGCGAATAAGAAGAACATCGTCCACCTGCAGCTGGTCCGTATCAACCTCGACAACGTTATCGTCTTTAAAAAGATTGGCTTTTGGGGGTATCAGCTTGACGAGTTCATTAAGTGCGCCGGAAGCTCCTTTCACCGCTCGCATCTCCATCCAGTGACCAAAATCAAGAAAAAGAACGAGGGTTGAAATTTCCCAATAAAAGTCGGAGGCCCTAAAAAGGAAGGTAGAAGCGAGACTGTAAAAATAACCAGAACCAACCGCTAAACTTACTAAAACATTCATATCCAGTATTCTGCTTTTAAGAGATCTCACCACCCCCCTATAAAAGGGCGAACCGCCGTAAGTAACGACAACGGAGGAGAAGATAACCAGTAAAACCATATTTAAAAATCCAAAATCCGGAATGGAAAAACCTGTCCATTTTTGAATAGCGGGAGAAAGAATAAGAACCGGAATCGTAAAAAGTAAGGACGTAAGAGTTTTCCACTTAAATTCATTCACCATCATTGCATGGTGGTTTTCATGAGCTTCGGGCTCTTTATGCTTCTCGTGCTCCATTTCTTTGGGTTCTTCGTGAGTAACCTGTCCCATTTTTTCATGCTTTAGGTGCTCTTCGGGCCCTATTTTTTTAGGGAGCTCTGTTTTAATAATTGAGCAACTATAGCCGCATTTTTTCATCCACCCAATTATTTCTTCTTTAGAGGTCATATCTTTATGAAAGGTGACTCTTAAGGTGTTATGCATTGGATTAACGTTGGCCTCAATTACATGCCGATTTTCTCTTTTTAGCTTATCTTCGAGATTACAGTGGCAGCCGGGGGGCATATACTCGTTGACCGACAAATCAACAGTGCCAATATTTAGTTTCATTGAAATCACCGACTTCGGTCGATCTACTTAGAAAGATTTTGGCCGGCATCTGCCATGTTCATTTTAAGCTGTATCTTAAACCCGCTTAAGCTAGTGACCATGAGCTGTGCCGATACCTAGTTGAGGTATTTCTCGGGATCTTTTTAGATCTTAGATCTTAATTACAAAATAACTGAACCCGTAAATAAAATCCATTTTTGGCTCCATTCGCCAGGGGTTTTATCGAGCGTCTCGGTTACCTTTCCCGGACTACACGGGAACCCTTCCGCTGGTCCCGCCATCAGGGGGATTTTCAAATTAGACCGCTTAAAGATGATACCTTAAAGGTATTTGCAAATGAATGCGTTCAAAAACGGAGCAAAAAATGAGGTCCACACTTTTGGTTATCCTTGCCCCTTTATTATCGGGGACAGCAGCTACACAAAATGGGAAGTTGAGTTAGAAAATCTGAAGGTTTCCCTCTGGCCCGAGTACGATCAGGACTGCAGGGGTAGAAAAAAACCGGCCGGGGCAAAGACTGCTAAGAAAAAGGCCCCATTTAAAAAGGAGAGTTTTTGCGCTTACTGCGGGGCCTCAATGCCGGTCAACGCAAGATTTTGTCCGTAAACTAATCTCACACTTGACTTTCTAGCGGATTGCCTACCTTTAAAGAAGTCTGGTTTGGGTCGTCTAAAAGTGGTTTCTTTTTTTTATCAACCTTCTGGTTAAAGAAGAAAAAGCTTAAGATTAAAAGAGCTATAGTTACCAGCCAGGTTCCGGCCTGCGCAAAAATTTCCACGTATTTTGGGGGAGCAAAAGCTAGAAATGGCACGTGAATGTACCTTCCGGGAGCAGCCAAAAATCGAAGGGAAGATTTTACCTTAGTGATCTTGGACACAGCGTT
>DATBWY010000005.1:0-10505 GCA_036514555.1 Candidatus Subteraquimicrobiales bacterium | reverse complement strand
GAAGGTCAAACACTTAGTGAAGGTGGAAAGGATTAGTTAGTTGAGGGCGGTTCCTAATAGTTTTGCCCACGCACCGGTCATGGGTATTAGGCTTAAGGATTTAGGTGTTAGGATTTGGGTCAAAACCTCACACAAATCTGTTGTTCTTCCCTCTATCCTAAATCCTGTAACCTTTTTGAATTGAGGAAATGATGGTAAGATTACACGAACTAAAACCGGGACCTGGCGCAAAAAAAGCGCGTAAAAGAGTGGGAAGAGGGCCAGGGTCTGGTTGGGGCAAGACTAGCGGAAAGGGCCAAAAAGGCCAGAAAGTTCGTTCCGGAGGAGGCAAGGGTCTTGGTTTTGAAGGAGGCCAAACTCCTTTGCAACGAAGAGTCCCGAAGCTCCCTGGTTTTAAGAATCCTTTTAAAAAGAGATACGCTCAGGTAAATGTGGTTTCGCTTAACACTTTCCGGGACGGAGCCGTTGTTAGCCCCGAAAAATTATTAGAGAAGCGTCTAATAAGAAAGGGCCTACCGGTGAAGATTTTAGCCGAAGGCAATCTGGAGAAAAAGCTTAAGGTTAAAGCGCATGCTTTTAGCAGGCAAGCTGTCAAGAAGATTGAAGAAGCCGGCGGAACCGCGGAGGTAATGTAGATGCTGCAAGCAGTAAGAGACTCTTTTAGGTTACCCGACCTCCGTAAACGGATTCTTTTCACCCTTTTTATAGTAGCCGTTTATCGACTGGGATCCTTTATACCAGTACCCGGGGTTGATGTTCAAAAAGTTCAGGATTTATTTAAGGAGGTTGCCCAGGCCGGCAGTATTTTTGGTCTTTTAGACGTATTTGCCGGGGGGGCGCTTTCTCAATTTGCCATTTTTGCCCTGGGAATCATGCCCTACATAACCGCCTCGATCATTATGTCTCTTCTCCAAGTGGTCGTACCAAAGCTCGAGCAGTGGTCGAAAGAGGGAGAGGCGGGACAACGAAAAACTACCTATTGGACCCGCTATTTAACCTTAGTGTTAGCTTTTGTCCAGTCGATTGGTTTGACCGTTCTTTTCCAGAGTCAGTTGCGACTGAAGTTTGCCCTCTTTGACAGATTCTTGATTGTCCTAACTTTAGTGGCGGGAACAGTACTTATTATGTGGCTCGGAGAACTTGTCACCCAGAAGGGCATAGGTAATGGGATGTCTTTGCTTATTACGGTGTCCATTCTTTCGCGCTTTCCAGAGGCCTTAGCTCAAACTATTCAGACTTCCAATCCCTTTATCGGCCTGGCCGTGATTGTGATGATCTTAGTGATAATAGCGGCTATTATAGTACTCGACACCGGCCAGCGCCGAATACCGGTTCAGTACGCTAAACGGGTAGTCGGCCGAAAAATCTATGGCGGTCAGAGCACATACATACCGATTAAAATTAATTCCGCGGGGGTTATTCCGATCATTTTTGCCTCTTCGGTACTGCTTTTTCCGGCTACTTTGGCCCAGTTTTTCCCCGGCGACTTTTTTAAAACACTTTCTCAGATGTTTAGCACCGAATCAGTGCTGTACTTGAGTGTTTTTGGGATTTTTATCGTCTTCTTTACCTATTTTTATACGTCAATTGTTTTCAATCCCGTTGACATCGCGGACAATATCAAAAAGTATGGGGGATTCATTCCCGGGGTCAGACCGGGCGGGCCGACCGCGGCCTACTTGGATCGGGTTATAAGCAGACTCACCTTACCCGGCGCCCTGTTTTTAGCTGTTATTGCTCTATTACCAAGCGTTCTTTTTTCCACCTTAAACGTCCCGTTCTTTAAGTTTTTTGGAGGAATTTCTCTTCTTATAATTGTGGGAGTTTCTCTGGAGACGATGCGGCAACTGGAAACACAGCTCCTTATGCGGCATTATGAGGGGTTTCTTAAGTAAAAGGTATTTTTAATTTTCAAGACCAACCAAATCGTCAACTTACTTGTTAACTCTTTTAGGCAGGGTAACCAATTATCGGTACCAATTTTTGACTGAGGGTGTCAAAATGAATATCGCGCTTTTGGGTGCGCCCGGGTCTGGCAAAGGAACTCAAGCAAAGGTTTTGGCAAAAGAGTATGGTTGGGCAGTTATTTCAACCGGCGATATTTTGCGAGCGGAAGTTAACAAAAGATCTAAGGTTGGGCAGAAGATTAAGTCCTATATGAATGATGGGGAGCTAGTGCCTGACGAGGTTGTGATCGAGGTTATCCGGGCTCGCCTAAAAGGGGAAAAAGGGTTCATTCTTGACGGGTTCCCCCGCAATCTGGCTCAAGCGAAGGCCCTCAAAGGTATTTTAGAGGAGCTCAACAAGGGTTTGGACGGAGTAATCTATTTTGATGTTGGTCAAGAAGAGCTGGTAAGACGGTTAAGTCAGAGGCGAATTTGCTCCAAGTGCCAAGCGGTTTATCACTTGGTTTCAAAGCCGCCCCGAAACGAAAATATCTGTGACCTGTGCGGAGGCGCTCTTTATCAGCGTGAAGACGACAAACCAGCGTCTATCGAGAGAAGATTCGAAGTATACATGAAGGAAACAGCTCCTCTGATTTCCTACTACAAGAACGCGAGTTTGTTAAGGGTTGTAAACGGGGAGGAATCACCCGGGGACGTAAGGTTAAAGATATACCAAACTTTATCTCAAACCAAAAAGAACGCCCGGGAGCAACTTAGCCGGTAATGATCGCCCAAAGGTTGCCCCATGAAATCAGGAAGATCCAAAGAGCCGGACGGATTGTGGCCGAAACCTTAGAAATTATTAAGATAAAGGTTAAACCCGGAATCACTCCGAAGGAGTTAGAGGAACTAGCGGAAGCCCACATTCAAAAACGAGGCGGAAAACCAGCTTTTAAAGGCTATCAAAACTTCCCGGCCTCCATATGTGTTTCCGTAAACGAAGGAGTTGTGCACGGCATCCCCGGTCATAGAAAATTGGAGCAAGGAGACATCGTGAGCATTGATGTCGGGGTGAAGTACGAGGGGTATTATGGAGACGCCGCCATTACACTGCCGGTGGGCGAGGTAACCAAAGGGGCCCTTCGACTGATTGACGTGACCAAGCAGGCCTTAGATGCCGGAGTTTGGGAATGCCGGGTGGGAAATCGCTTGTCTGACATTTCCCACGCTATTGAGATCGTGGCCCGTGATGCGGGACTTTCGGTTGTCAAAGATTTTGTGGGGCACGGAATTGGACAGCTACTCCACGAAGAGCCTCAAATTCCCAATTATGGCCCGGCAAACAGAGGACCTTTACTGAAAGAAGGGATGGTCTTCGCTCTAGAGCCGATGGTAAATGCGGGCGGGCCGGAGATAGAAATTTTACCGGATCATTGGAGCGTGGTAACCAAGGACCGGAGTTTATCGGCTCATTTTGAGCACACCGTGGCGGTAACTTTACAAGGCCCCAAAATTTTAACTGCCTTGTAGGGATGTGATCTCTCTAGTATAATAGTTCCTTGTTCAAATTGATTGGACGCTGGAGATGCAAACTTTTTAAATGGATGGATAATGGCGGAGAAAGAAAAGGCTATCGAGGTTGAGGGAAAAGTAATTGAGCCGTTACCGAACGCCATGTTTCGGGTAGAATTGTCTAATGGACACAAGGTTTTGGCTCATATATCCGGAAAGATGCGCCTTCATTACATAAGGATTCTTCCTGGAGATAGGGTGATTGTCGAGCTCTCCCCTTACGATCTTAGCCGAGGAAGAATAACTTACCGCTACAAATAGCCAAGAAACAGAAGTTTTATTCATTTGCCAAAAGAGCGGGCCGGAAGAATAGTCTGTAATAGAACGAGATTTTGGGACAAGGGATTTTAGAAGTGAAAGTAAGACCATCAGTTAAAAAAATTTGTAGCAAGTGTAAAATTATAAAGCGAAAAGGGAGGATTCTTGTGATTTGCGAGAATCCAAGACACCGGCAACGCCAAGGCTAACTCTAGCTACAAGCCCCAGGCTTCAGGTTCTAGATTTTAGCTCGAAGCTTGTAACTTGAGACTTGGAGCCTGTAGCTTAGCAAACTTTTGGAGGAAATGTTGGCAAGAATTTCAGGAGTAGATCTTCCCCGGGAAAAAAGAGTCGAAATAGCCTTGACTTCCATATTTGGAATAGGTAAATCCCGGTCGCGAGAGATACTCGAAGCTACCAAAATAAGTAAAGACACGCGCGTTCGCAGTTTAACCGAAGAAGAAATAATCAAACTGCGTGACTACATTAACAATGCCTACAAGGTTGAAGGCGATCTCCATCGCGAGATTTCCCAGAACATAAAACGCTTGATGGAAATAGGATGTTACCGGGGGATTCGCCACAAAAGAGGTCTGCCCGTTAGGGGTCAACGCACCCACACAAACGCGAGAACTCGTAAGGGCCCCAGGAAAATGGTAGGGGCTAAACGAAAGAAGTAGTTATTTTTTTTGCGACTCTGCTAGCTCCTTGTTACGAAGGGGCTAAGCCGGGAAGCATCTAAAGAAAGGATTTTTGGATGGCCAAGAAAAAGACCGCCAAGAAAAAGACGAAGAAAGAGAAAAAAAATGTGCCCCACGCGGTGGCTCGTATTAAATCAACTTTCAACAATACCATTGTGACAATTACTGATCCAGACGGAAACGCTATTGTTTGGGAAAGCTCTGGTAGCGTTGGGTTTAAAGGTTCGCGCAAGGGTACGCCCTTCGCCGCTCAACGAGCCGCGGAAGCCGTCGCTAGAAAAGCCCAAGAGCACGGGGTAAAAAAGGTAGATGTATTTGTCAAAGGAACAGGTTCAGGAAGGGAAACGGCGATTAGGGCTCTCCAGGCGGCCGGTATTCAGGTAGGCGGAATCACTGACGTAACTCCGATCCCTCACAACGGATGCCGCCCGCGGAAAAGAAGAAGAGTATAATCCGGATTAGTTACGATATTTAAGGGAGATTTGGATGGCAAGAGACACAGAAGCGTGTAGCCGGTGTCGTCGGGCAGGCGTGAAACTATTTTTAAAGGGTGAAAAGTGCTACACCGACAAGTGCCCGGTAGCACGACGGGCTTACGCTCCTGGCGAGCGTGGCCGAAGACCCACACGGCAAACCGAATACAGCGTTCAGTTAAGGGAAAAACAAAAAACCAAGCAGATTTATGGATTGCTGGAAAAGCAGTTTAAGAACTACTATCTTTTTGCCGCCAGACAAAAAGGTATTACCGGTGAAAACATGCTCAGGCTTTTAGAAATGCGGCTTGATAATATAGTTTTCCGGTTAGGATTGGCTTTTTCGCGCAAACAAGCCAGGCAATTAGTTGGTCACGGCCATTTCGAGATAAACGGCAGAGTCGTCAACATTCCATCGGCGCGCTTGAGGCCTGGTGATGCCATAAGCGTGAAGGACAAAAAGAAAGTGACACAAATTTTGGAAGCGGAGGCCACGTGGAAACCAGAGATGCCTCCCTGGCTTCAACTGGCAAGCGATAAACTCAGTGGAAATGTTTTAAGATTTCCTACGCGCGAGGAAATTGAAACCCCTATTAAAGAGCAACTCATCGTAGAATTTTATTCTAAATAAATGAGCCCGGGGCATAATTCCCGAGGGTCATTCTGACCCTGAGCTTGTCGAAGGGGAAGAATCTCACAAATAACTCCACTGGAGGGAAAAGGCAGATGGTCAAGTTTCATAAACCAAAGATTTCCTATGAAAAAATTTCTAAGGATAGTGGTGTTTTTACCGTAGAGCCGCTAGAACGGGGGTTTGGCTATACCTTGGGCAACTCACTGAGGCGAATTATGCTTTCATCCATTCCGGGAGCGGCGGTCACTTCCTTTAAAATCCAAGGAGTCGTTCACGAGTTTACCTCGGTCCCTGGAGTTAAAGAGGACATATCGGACATTATCCTCAACCTGAAGCAGTTAGTTTTAAAGTTAAACTCAGAAGATTCAGTTGTTTTAAAGCTTAACGTAGAGGGAGCTAAAGACGTTACGGCCAAAGAAATTAAAGCGCCCGCCGATGTTGAGGTTGTCAATCCCCAGCTCCATATCGCCAACCTAAATGAGGAAGGGAAGCTTATTATGGATCTTATGGTGGAGAGGGGAAGAGGTTATTTGTCGGCCGAGCGTCAGAAAAAACCTGCCGAAACCATTGGGGTTATTCCGATTGACGCTTTGTTTACTCCGGTCAGAAAAGTCTCCTTTGAAGTGGTAAACACTCGAGTCGGACAGCGAACGGACTACGATAAATTAATCCTTAAAATCGAGACTAACGGAAGTCTCACGCCCCAAGAAGCGGCCGCGCAAGCGGCGACCATTATAAATGAGCATATGAACCTGTTTATGGAGCAAGCGACCGTTGAAGATGACGAAGTATTTGCCAAAGAAGAGGAAAAACAGGCTAAATCCTTAGATCAGCCTATTGAAGAACTGGACTTATCGGTTCGTTCCTATAATTGTCTCAAACGGCAAGGTATTAACACTTTGGAACAACTAATCGCCTGTAATGAAAAAGATCTTATGGGAGTAAAGAATTTTGGGCAAAAATCCATCCAGGAAGTTAAGGAGAAACTCCAGGAGAGGAATCTTTCTTTGCAGTCTTCCTAACCATTTTAAGGACTTAAAATGAGGCATCTCAAAAAAGGACGAAAAATCGGCCGGGAAAAGAGCAATCGCCAAGCGCTTCTTAAAAATTTAGCGAAGCAGGTGTTTCAGCACGGAAAAATTAAGACCACCGAAGCCAAAGCGAAGGAAGTGCGCTCCTTGGTAGAAAGAGTCATCACTTTGGCCAAGAAAAAGGATTTGCATGCCCGCAGGCAAATCTTAGCTCTGTTTCAGGATAAAGAGCTGGTTCACAAGATTTTGTCGGAAGTGGAACGTTTTGAAACCAGGCAAGGCGGTTATTGCCGGATTCTTAAAGTTGGCCCCAGGGCTGGAGATGCCGCCCCTATGGTCCTGATCGAACTAGTCTAATTAAAGCTCCCTTTTCGGCTTTTTTGGTGAACCCATTCTTAATCACCCAACCCCGTTAGGAAATGATTAACTTTGCTGACGTCAGCTACGCTTACAAAAAAAACAGCCCCGAGAAAAATCCTGCCTTAAACCGAATAAACCTCGATATCTCCGAGGGTGAGTTTGTCGTTTTTTTGGGCCACAACGGTTCGGGAAAATCAACTCTAGCCAAACTTCTAAACGGACTTCTACTACCTTCTTACGGCAAAGTTACAATCGACGGTTTAGACACCAAAAACCCTGATGATCTCTGGAGGATTCGAGAGAGAGTAGGGATGGTTTTTCAAAACCCGGACAACCAGATTGTGGCGACAGTGGTTGAGGAGGATGTGGCCTTTGGCCCTGAAAACCTGGGACTCCCAGCTTCTGAAATCCGGACCAGAGTTGACGAAGCCCTGGCAACGGTTAAACTGCGGGATCATGCTCGAAGGGAACCACACCTTCTTTCAGGAGGGGAAAAACAACGGGTCGCCATCGCCGGCGCCTTGGCGATGCGTCCCAAGTACTTAGTTTTAGATGAGCCCACCTCCCAGTTGGATCCGGGCGGCCGAAAAGAAATTAAGGAAATCCTTCACGCTTTAAGAGCTCGATTCAAAACAACTATCGTTTACATTACCCACTTTGTGGAGGAAGCAATCGAAGCCGATCGAGTTTTACTTCTTCAATCAGGAAGAGTAACCGCTGACGGAGCTCCTAAAAAGATTTTAAGCGACGCGGACAAGCTCAAAAAAGCCGGGGTTCAACCACTTCCCATGAGCGTTCTTGCCCGGAAGCTTTTAAAAAGCGGTCTCAAACTACCCCCTGACATTTTGACGGTCGAGGAAATGACCGAGTCTTTGTGCTCCTTAAATTCGGCCAAAGAAATCTACGATTCTAAGAAATAGGTAAGCTAGCCTAAGCTAAAATATTTTTAGTCAAGGAGGCAACGGAGTCTTCATGCTTCTCGAATTACAGGATGTAAGCTTCTCTTACATGCACAATACCGCTCTTACCCGGCAAGCTTTGAAGGGGATTAATTTTATCCTAACCGATGGTGAATTTGTGGGATTGATCGGACCCACTGGTTCCGGTAAATCAACTCTTATCCAGCACTTTAACGGGCTTCTTTCGCCGACCCAGGGTAAGGTCCTAATAGAAGGAAAAGAGTTGGGGCGGGAAATTTCTCTTCGCTCGGTCCGCAAAATCGTTGGTCTTGTTTTTCAATTTCCCGAGAATCAGCTCTTTGCGGAGACTGTCTTTGATGATGTTGCCTTTGGCCCCCGAAATCTGGGCTTTTCCGAAGCCGAAACCAAAAGAGAGGTCAAAGAGGCTTTAAGAATCGTAGGCCTCAACGCGGAACATTTTAAAGACCGTTCTCCTTTTTCTTTAAGCGGCGGCGAGATGCGAAAAGTAGCGATCGCCGGTGTCTTGGCGATGAAACCAAAGATTTTGGTTTTAGACGAACCCACCGCGGGGCTGGACGCCCTGGGAAGACAAGAAATTTTGTCTTATCTTAAATATCTCCATCAGAAAATGGGTTTAACTATTGTCTTGGTCTCTCACAATATGGATGAAGTCGCGTCTTTAGCCACGAGAATCGTTATTTTGAATGAAGGAGAGATTATTTCTTCGGGTGAGCCCAAAGAAGTCTTTTTTGAGGCCGAAAAATTGAGGCAAGTGGGGCTGGACATTCCTCAATCAGCCGCCTTGCTTCTTGCCTTAAAGGAAAAAGGGATCGATATTCAAACAAACTCCTTTGCTTTAGAGGAAACCAAAGAGATTATTCTCGGCGCCTTCAGGTAATTATTTGAAGGTTGGCCATAATAGTTTTTGTTCTAGGTTGCTTGTAGGCTCCGCTTGCAGGGATCAGATTTTGTCATTCTGACCCTGAGCTTGTCGAAGGGGAAGAATCTCTTGAGACCCTCCCCTAAATACAAGGAAATTGTGGGGGTTCCTCAAGGGGGAGCCTGCTCCCCCTTGATAAGAGCGGCGTGTTCACAGTCGCCTCTTAAGCAACCTAAATGATAAAGTTTCTATTTATGCCCACCGTCAATTATTTAGGAGAGCGTGAGAGCGTGAAGATTTTAAGCAATATCACGATCGGCCAGTACTACTCCGCTTCATCTCAGGTACACAGCCTAGATCCGCGGGCAAAAATAGTCCTGGTTATACTTTTAATGGCCGCAACCTTTGCCATCCAAAATTTTTTCGGATTTTTGACCTTATCCTTTATTTTATTAAGCATTGTCGCCTTGGCGAGTCTTCCGTTTAGTTGGGTTTTAAGAAGCGTCAAACCGCTCCTTTACATCATTATTTTTAGCTTCATCGTCCATATTCTTTTTACCGGAGGAGAGCCTTTGGTAAAAATAGGCATCATAAATATCACCCGAGAGGGCGTGCGAAACGGTTTTTTTATCACCCTAAGACTGGTACTCTTAGTTTCGGGAACCTCCATCCTCATTTTTACCACTACCCCTATCGAGCTTACTGACGGGCTGGAGTATTTACTGAAACCATTGTCAAAGTTGAAAGTTCCCACCCACGAGCTGGCGATGATGCTGACCATAGCCTTAAGATTTATTCCGACCCTACTACTGGAGACAGAAAGATTAATGAAGGCTCAGATGGCCCGGGGCGCGGACTTCGAGTCCGGAAATTTTCTGCGTCGGGCCAAATGTTTTCTTCCCCTCATAATACCCCTTTTTATTAGTGCCTTTCGGCGGGCCGACGAACTAGCTTTGGCGATGGAATCGCGCTGCTACCGGGGGGGGCAAGGGAGAAGCCGGCTTCGCACTCTTAAAATGAGGGGTGCCGATTGGTTCAATACCAGTGTAGTGATACTGCTTTTGGTGGGGGTGGTTGCTATTGGACGCCTCTAGCCAGGATTAGAAGTCAGAGGACAGAAGGCAGATGGCTAAAAAGATAACCATAAGAAGTTGTAAGGACTTGACGGTTTACCAGTTAGCTTACAAACTAGCTATGGAAATTTTCGAGATTACAAAGAAATTCCCTAAAGGAGAAGCTTACTCTTTAGTTAACCAAATCAGGCGATCATCAAGATCAGTCCCTATTAATATAAGAGAAGGTTATGCCAAAAGGAGATATGAGAACGTATTTGTAAGACATTTGAATGACTCACTTGGTTCTGGTGAGGAGACTAGAGGCTGGTTAGATTTTTCACTAGATTGTAGCTATATTACTCAAAATGAACATCAATATTTTGATAATGCTTACGATGAAGTTTCAGCTATGCTTTATTCTCTTATGCGGAATTGGCAAACTTTTAAGGCAGAAGACAAATCTGGACTCTGGTTTCTGACTTCTGAATTCTGAAAAATGACGCGTAACATTAAACTCACAATGGAGTATGTAGGTACTAACTATTATGGGTTTCAAAAGCAACTCAATGCTCCGACCGTCCAAGGAGAATTAGAGAAGGCTTTAAAAATCCTTCTTAAAGATGACGTCAAAACGGCCGGGGCCTCTCGAACTGACGCCAGAGTTCACGCCCTTTTTCAAGTGGTTAATTTTATGACAGCTTCCTTAATTCCTCTCTCCAAACTAAAGCGTTCTTT
>DATBWY010000004.1:0-4998 GCA_036514555.1 Candidatus Subteraquimicrobiales bacterium | reverse complement strand
AGTTACTTGGCCAGGTTGAGGGGATAGTCACAGAAGGAGACGGGATAAGCTTTAATCAGGCTCTTTTTCTGACGGAGACTCCCGACCCGCTTATTCCCAGGCTGACTGAAATTGCCAACAGTGTCCGGGGTCACTTTAGTCAGAAGAGGGTGGACTTGTGTTCTATAATAAACGCCCGCTCCGGACGCTGTTCCGAAGACTGCAAATTTTGCGCCCAGTCGGCGCGCTATTCTACCAATGTCCCTACTTATCCGATGAAATCGGTCTCGGGAATTGTTTCCGCGGCCAAGAGGGCCGAAGAAAATGGCGCTCATAGATTTTGTGTTGTAACGAGCGGCTCTGGTTTGAGTGACAAAGATTTTACCGTTGTCTTAGAGTCGATTGAAAAAATAAATTCGGGAACAAACCTTAAACGATGCGCTTCTCTGGGATTATTAACGGCCGAACGGGCCGCTCTACTCAAAGAGGCCGGCCTTGAACGTTTCCATGATAACCTGGAAACCGCTAAAAGCTTCTTCTCCCAAATTTGCACCACCCACCGGTATGAAAACCGGCTCCAAACGTTAGGCAATTTAGAGGAGGCGGACATCGAGAGGTGTGTTGGGGGCATCCTAAATCTTGGAGAAACTCCGTTACAACGGGTAGAGCTGGCCTTTGAACTACAGGCTCTTAACCCCGCGTCGGTGCCGCTAAACTTTCTTAATCCCCGACCGGGCACTCCTCTGTCTGACAGGCCCATTATGCGGGCCATAGAGGCGGCAAAGTATTTGGCCATCTTTCGTCTTGTCTTGCCCAAGAGTTATCTAAGACTCGCGGGCGGGCGGCGAGAAACCTTTAGAGAAGAACCCGCCTTACCCTTCAAATCCGGAGCAAACGCCGTTTTAATCGGCGATCTTCTAACGACAAAGGGTCCCGATACAGAAGCTGATTTAAACCTTTTAACGTCCCTCGGCTTTGAAGTTGAGTCCGATGTTTGATGAGGAGCTGGTTAAGCTTAAAGAAAATGGCCTTTACCGACATTTGAGGGCCCAAACGTATCTCTCGCCTAATATAGCTTTGATTGAGGGTCGTGAAGTTATCCTTTTTTCCGGTAATGACTATATCGGTTTTTCCTCCCACCCTAAGATAAAGCAGGCCGCCTGTGAGGCCATCGCTAAATATGGGACCTCTGCTGGGGCGTCCCGCCTTATCTCGGGAAACAACGAACTTTATCGGACGCTGGAGATGGCCTTAGCGGAGTTTAAGGGCAAAGAAGCGGCTCTTGTTTTTCCTACTGGATATCACGCTAACCTCAGCTTATTAACCGTTCTTGCCACTAAAAATGACGTTATATACATGGATAAACTGAGCCACGCCAGTCTCTATGATGGCTGCTTGCTTAGCGGGGCCATTTTAAGACGATACCGGCACAATGACCTTAATCACCTAGAAAATCTTTTGGCGGGCGAGGCTAGCTCAGGGCGCCCGTTTATTGTTACCGAGGGGGTTTTTTCCATGGACGGGGACTTGGCTCCTCTACCTGGTCTTAAGAACCTAGCTGATAATTACGGCTGTCTTTTGCTGGTCGACGACGCCCACGGGACGGGGGTTCTTGGTTTGGATGGCCAAGGCACCAGCGACCATTGCGGGATTAAACTGGAAATTGAGATGGGGACTCTGAGCAAAGCCCTGGGCGGACTCGGAGGTTATGTAGCAGGCGACCAGGGACTCATTAATTTTTTAATCAACAGAGCCAGACCCTTCATCTTTACCACCGGTCTACCCCCGGCGACCTTAGCCGGAGCTAAAGCGGCGATCGAGCTTATTGCGAAAGAACCGTGGCGCCGGGAAAGAGTTTTAAATCTCGCCAAAAGAGTCCGGAAAATCCTAAAAGAAACCGGCTACAACATCCCCCACGGTTTCTCGCCAATTGTCCCCATTATCCTGGGCGGTGAGGAACAGGCTTTGGCTCTTGCCAAACACTGCTTAAAAAAGGGCCTTTTTATTCCCGCCATAAGGACGCCGGCTGTTCCTAAAAATCAGGCCAGGTTAAGAATGACTTTGAGCGCTCTTCATTCAGATAAGGAAGTAGAGCAAGCGTTGGAAATTTTAACGTCCGCCGGCAAGGAGCTCGAACTGATATGAAGCTTTCCTCCTGCTTTGTTTTAGGCACCGACACCGGCGTTGGGAAGACAGTGGTCACGGGCCTGATAACAAAAACCCTACTTAAAGGGGGCCTACGCGTCGCTCCCTTTAAGCCGGTTGCCACCGGGGCCGTTCTTGCTCCGGCCTTCAATGGCCACTCGCCCTCACATATCTTCGAGGATACTGTTTTCCTTTCCAAAGTTTCCGGGGTGAGTCCTGAAGATATTAGCCTTTATCAATTACCAAAACCGTTATCACCTCATTTAGCGGCTGTTGCTGAAAATGTGAGGATTGATACTTCAGAGATAAAAAAGAAATTTGAGGATTTAAGCCGGAGGTGTCAGGCGGTGGTGGTGGAAGGCGTTGGCGGGGCATTGGTGCCCTTAAATCAGGATGAGTTTCTAATCGATCTGGCAGCACTTTTAGACATTCCGGTGGTGATTGTGGCGAGACCAGGCCTTGGCACTCTAAATCATACCCTGCTTACCATTAATGCCTGTGAGCAAAGAGGGCTTGACATTGCCGGGTTAATTGTCAATCAATACCCGGAAAAACCGGATGAAGCCGAGCGCACCAACCCCAGGGAACTTGAAAATCTCACCGGTTTGCCTATTTTAGGCAGAGTCCCTGTTATTAGGGGCTTGTCGGTTGAAAAAGTTCGGGAAGGAGAACTGGAAAATCACCTAAACTCGCTTGATCTAGCCGGAGCCCGCCCACCTGGTTTTAATCACCATCGGGCCCTGACTGCCGACAAGAATTACGTGTGGCATCCATTTACGCCGATGCTCGAGTACCTGGCGGAAAAGCCCCACCCCCTCATGATTGTCAAGGGGAAGGGAAATTATCTAATAGATAATGAGGATAATCACTACTTAGACGGCGTTTCTTCGCTCTGGGTAAATGTCCACGGCCATCGACAAAAAGAGCTGGATCAGGCGGTTACCTCTCAACTTAGCAAAATTGCCCACTCTACCATGCTCGGTCTTACAAATGAGCCGGCTAGTCTTTTAGCCGAAGAGCTGGTGAATATCGCCCCGGGTCCCCTTACCCGCGTTTTTTATTCTGATAGTGGTTCGACCGCGGTCGAGATCGGGCTGAAGGTGGCTTTTCAGTACTGGCAGCAGGCCGGCTATCCTAAGAAGAAGGAGTTTGTGAGCTTTACCAACGCTTATCACGGCGACACCATTGGAGCGGTGAGCGTGGGCGGCATGGAGCTCTTTCACTCTAAGTTTGAGCCCCTTCTTTTTAAGAGTCATTTGATGCCCTCCGCTTACTGCTACCGGTGTCCCCGCGGCCTAGCCTACCCCGCTTGCCGGTTTGATTGTCTGAAGGCCCTTGAAGAGCTGTTTGAGAAGAGGAGTTCCAAGATTGCCGCCGTGGTACTGGAGCCCAAGGTGCAGGCGGCGGCTGGCATTTTGATTCAACCACCGGGCTATTTAAGAAAGCTCGCCGATCTATGCGAGCGGCACCGGGTCTTGCTCATACTCGATGAGGTGGCCACCGGCTTTGGCCGGACCGGAAAGATGTTTGCCTGCCAGCACGAGGGCATCGAACCCGATATTCTTACTCTGGCCAAAGGAATAACCGGGGGTTACCTTCCCTTGGCGGCTACTCTGTTTAAAGAGTTTATTTACCAAGCTTTCTTGGGCCGGTTTGAGGAATTAAAGACCTTTTTTCATGGTCACACCTACACTGGAAATCCGCTGGCTTGCGCTGTTTCCCGGGCTAATCTCAAGTTATTTCGAGAAAAAGATGTCATGGGTTCGGTTGAGAAAAAAGCCGCGAAGCTAAAGGAGCTTTTGGAACCGTTACAAGGGATAGAGTGGGTTGGCGACGTCCGCCAGTTGGGTTTCATGGTGGGAATAGAATTGGTCAAGGAAAAAGGAAGCAAAGAGCCCTTTGAGGCGGAAGAACGAATGGGCCGGAGGGTGATTCTTAAGGCTAGGGAGCGAGGGGTAATTATCAGGCCCTTAGGGGACGTAGTAGTGCTTATGCCGCCTCTGTCAATAAGCGAAGAGGAGCTAGCAAATCTTGTCGAGGCCACCAAGTGGGCACTGGTTAAAGTGGGTGAAGGATGCTAAAGGGAACCCGCGCCGTTGAGATCCGCCAACTTGAGCCCCCAATTTATCTGGTATCAACTTTGGAAACGGCTTCGCGAGCGAAAAACAAGGTCCTCAAAGAGGGTCTTGTCATCCACGCCTATGGCAGCAACAAAGAGGAGATTTTAGGGCTTGCGGTTGGGTTGGTTTTACGCCAAGATCTTAAGCTCCTAGTTTTTGACCTTCCGGGCCACGGGCGGAACGAAAACCTCTTGACCTTAGCCAACTGCTTGCAATCCTTAAAACGGGCCAAAGCGCTCCTTAACAAGCCAACTTTTTTTGTTGGGCACAGTTTAGGAGGTTATCTGGGTCTGATGGCCGGCCTTCCTCTCGGAGTCTTGATTTCAGCGCCCGGTAAGGCCATTTTTGAAAGTAGCCGGCAGGATTTGTTGCGAACCCTGAGGACAAAACGGGTCCACGAAAGCACTCCTTACGCTGGTCTAAATGAAATCCTGGCCACTAAAGTAAAACCGGTCTCTAACATGCTTCTGCTTCGGGCTGAGAATGAATTAAAGTCGGTGGTGGATTCGATGGCTAACTGGGAAAGTCTCGGTTTTGAGACGAAGAAGGTTTCGGGTTCAAACCACTTGGACATTGTAAGCTCTCACGTAGCGGCGGAGGTTATCAGTCTATGGCTCAAAGAGAACCTAAGTTAAGCCCGGCTGATTTTTATAACGGGGTGGCCGTTGATTTCGCGAGCGATTTAAACCGGCTTTTCTATGAAAAGATCGCGGCGCATCTCCTGAATTTAGTACCGCGGGAGGCGGTTGGATCA
>DATBWY010000003.1:0-2305 GCA_036514555.1 Candidatus Subteraquimicrobiales bacterium | reverse complement strand
CGGGTATTTCCAAGGCCCGCGACTGGTACATCTTGCCGGTGAAGCCGGGAGTGGTGGTGCTGGTACCGCCGAACTCGGTCCAACGCTGATGCGGGTTTCTTATCGCCTCCCTGAACCCGTTGACGGAGGAGAGGGCCAGGTTTACTCCCATTGTGGGCTGCGGGTTAAGGGTTACCGGCGTCATGGCCGGCGGGATGGGGAGCGGCTCCACAAACTCGAGAGTGGGCGGGAAGCACACCACCTTCCTTCCAGCGTGCGCCCAGTACGGCTTGAAAGGTTTCACCCCGGACAGTCCAAGAAGTCCGGCCCCGCCCATAACCAGGCCCAATTTCAGGAGTTCTCGCCGGCTCAGCCTGGCACTTACTATGTCCCGGATCTCCTGCATATATCTTTCGGATTCTTTCTCCATCCTTCGCCAATCACCGCTTTTTATTGTTATCATCTTGCACCTCGCTTCGTTTTTTGACCTTTTGGCCAAATTTCGATAGTGCTCCCCGAGAGCTTGAAAAGACCCATCTTCAAGCGGCACCACCTACCTTCTTTGAGTAGTCCTCTACCTTGAAGGGCGTTCACGCGGTTTTGTGCGTTGCGCACTTTCAAACAAGTCGCCGTCACGTTGCTTGACACTCCGAAGCCACACGATTGGACCAGGCCTGCGGATTACCGGTCGATTTCTTACCCATACAAACACCCCTAAACTCTAGTATTAACCTCTCTTTTAGCGCCAGTGAGAGCATAGGAACCCCTTCCCGAGCACTTCCAATCCCTTTAATAATCTCTGTCGAGTAAACATCATTTTTCACCTCCCTCCTTTAAGAGACTGTTTAATTTTGCGTCATCACCTCCTTTTTTAAAAATATCCAATTTCCCGCCGTTCTTTTGAGTCTGGATTGGATTCTGTGTGGAAACAAAAAAACCAACCGGCGTCTTTCGCTGTTTTCAGGTTGGTTTGGGTGTTGATTTTACGGACGTTGATTTGTGATTGTGCGGTTAACGGATCGGTAACGAAACCTAAATATAAGCTCATCACAATCCCCTTTTTGGGTAAGCGCAAAAAGGCGCAAAGATTAATTTTGGTTTCGTGGCTGGGCTAGTGAACTGGTTTAATCGATAGTTCCAAAAGGGTGGGTTTGTTTCTTGGATAGTAGCTGCTTGCCTTGGATTGTATAATAAGAACTACAATTTAATTTAGTGTGTTGGATAAAATATTTCTATCCCCCAAAAGAGGGATTTTTTAAATGCCCCCAAGGGGGGGAGATACGTTTGGTAACCAAAGTGTTGCCACATGTAGCCCGTGCCCGTTTACATTTTCCAGACCGATAAGGGGGCTCTTTGGAATCCAACCGAGATAACCATCCAACACACTTTTCTAACTCATCATTGGAAAAGGTAAGTCTTTCCTGCTCCTTACTGAACAATCTAAGGCCACTGCGGTGTGGGTATAGTTGTGCACATTAATCCCGATAACGATGGAACGAGTAGTAAGTTGTGGCATAGGATACCTCTTTTTTTGGGGACCTTGATGGTAAAGGCAGCGAAGTTAATGTCTTCAGGAACAAACGAGATAAGCTCTGAAAAAACCACCAGCTAAACAAGCCAGGGTTTGACGGAGAAGTAAATTTCCTCTATCCTAAACTAGGCATATGGGCGTTTTTGGCGTTTCGTGTAACTGAAAGCGATCTCAAGTAACTGTCAGGAGTTTTTATTTGTTTAAAGATCTGAAGCTTAAACTTAATCCTACCGCCCACGTTGTTCTTCTCCTAATCGTACTTATCGTAATTGGGGTTTTTGTTTATCAGACTTGGGCTCAAAACGCCGAAAACCAACCGATTGTGACTGAAAAAAAGCGCGAGACATCTGAGGCTAAAGATACAAATCGCGACCAAAAGGGGCCAAAACAGTTTAAGACCGCTTCTTCCCCTGGTACGGAAGATCAAAACGAAGCACCAGAAGAAGAACAGGAGACACAAGGCCAAATTCAAGGAATTATTAAGGAACTCCAGCAAGACGTTACAAACCTAGCCGGTAAAGTTGAGCCATACTACAACGAAATTAAATCGTTGCTGATTGGTTCCGAGGAAAAGATCGCCGAACTCAACGAAAGAGTAGACAAGTTAGAGGAGAGAATCGCTCATTTAGAGTTCTTGCACACGGTGTCAATCAAACTCTTTGAGGCGACTCCTTGTACCCAAAGCGCGAATTTCCCCCGAAATATTCCTGAATGGAAATTTAAAGAAACCACCGCCGAGCTTGAAATCAAAGAGGGTGATAGGGCGATCATTTCGTCAACATCCGAGGGGAGCGG
>DATBWY010000002.1:0-4539 GCA_036514555.1 Candidatus Subteraquimicrobiales bacterium | reverse complement strand
GGTGAAAAAAGCGTTGAAGGAGCTTTTTGGCGAAGAAAGTTGATCTTCTCCTTTCTTTAACTTTTATAAATTCATCACGTATTTGCCAACTTTCGCTCGCTTGCAGCTTGCGCGACCTTCGACTCACACTTTTAAGGAGCTGTTAAAAAATTTTCATGGTAGGTTTCTCGAAAGCGACGTGTGAGCAAACATAAATTTTTTTGCCACATTCACTCGCTACAACTTGCGCGACTTTGGACTCAAGCTCACTTCAGGGGGCGAATCTGCAATGCCCTCGGCCGCAGATTGCCGCCGCCCCTCAGCTCGCTCTCGCCTCAAGTTGCTCAGATTTCGCTCGTTGAAAGTGGCGGACTTTTGAAAATCCTAGCAAAAAAAATCCAAGTTGCTCGCCATATTGCTCCAAGGGCTTGACAAAATATTTAAATAATTGCATAATTATGCAATAAATGAATAATATTAGATTCTAAGGAAAAAAGAAAGGGCTTGTGCTACTCTCTAATAATCGGAGAGATTAAAGGAACCTGGCCAGTTCATATTAGCGGAGGTAAATTGATTAAAGTAGGAATTATTGGAGCTTCCGGTTACACCGGGGCCGAGCTTTTACGCCTGCTCAAGGCCCATAAGAAAGTCGAGGTTACCTATGTGACTTCCGAAACTTATCAGGGTCAAAAAATCTCGAAGCTCTACCCAAATCTAAGGGGCCATTTTGATTTGAAGCTATCGTCACTCGAGGTGACGGAGGCAAAAAAACGGGCGGATCTTTTATTCATCGCTCTCCCCCACGGGGAGTCTCAGAGGGTTGTTAGACAATTATTTAACGAGTCCCGAGTCCCTAGTCCCGAGCTCCGGATCATTGATTTGAGCGGCGATTTTCGCTTCAAAAGCGCGGATATTTATGAAAAATGGTATAAAATTCACCATGAACATCCGGAACTTTTAGGAAAAGCCGTTTATGGTCTGCCCGAGTTGAACAGGGAAAAAATCAGGGAGGCGCGATTTGTAACGAATCCTGGTTGCTATCCCACCGGCGCCATTCTGGCTTTGGCTCCGCTTCTAAAAAAAACGGCAGTTTTTGAAAAAAGCATTATTGTGGATTCAAAATCAGGAGTTTCCGGAGCCGGGAGAATCCCCGGTTTTCAAACTCACTTTTGCCAAGTAGATGAAAGCGTTAAAGCCTACGGAGTGGGCACTCACAAGCACACGCCCGAGATGGAACAGGAGCTTACCGCCATGAGCGGGGAAGATGTCAAGATAACTTTCACGCCACATCTCGTCCCGATGAACCGGGGAATTCTTTCCACTTGTTACGCCTCTCTCAAAGAAGAGCTAAAGGAGGAGATCACCGGGATTTACGAGGATTTCTATGACGATCATCCCTTCGTGAAAGTTCTTGGAGAAGAC
Organism: Candidatus Subteraquimicrobiales bacterium; assembly: GCA_036514555.1. GTDB lineage: Bacteria > Actinomycetota > Aquicultoria > Subteraquimicrobiales > DATBWY01 > DATBWY01. The sequence goes on along the minus strand of DATBWY010000002.1, from coordinate 3,138 downwards.
GAGCTTCCGGAAACAAAATACGTGCTGGGCACCAACTATTGCCACTTGAGCGCCCGCCTGGATGAGCGAAGCGGGCGAGTAATTGTCATCTCAGCCATCGATAATTTGGGGAAGGGTGCTTCCGGCCAGGCTATTCAGAACATGAATCTTATGCTGGGTTTTCTAGAGGATGAGGGGCTGAAAAACCCAGGATTGTTTCCATAGGTAGCGAGGGCCATATTATGGAAAGCGAAACTTTGGTCTTTTACATTAAGAAGTCCAAGTTTTGGAGTAGCGGCCAATGAAACTAAATGAAAAATTTAAAACGCAAAATGCAAAATGAAAAAGTAAAAATGCCAATCCCCGCCCGTCAATGGGTCTGGGGCGTAGGGCTGGCAGGCGGGCAAAATTAAAAATGTTTTTTGTAGTGGGCGAGTTTACTCGCCTAGAGCAGAGCAAGCTCTGCCACTACATCTTTAAATTTTCAGAGATCATTGGTTATCGCGATTTGAGGCTTGGGATTTAAGCGAGCATTCTGAAATCTGACGTCTGACTAAGAAATTTGTGGAACCAGGAGGAAGAATAGTGGTTAATTTGCAGGTAATAGAGGGAGGCATTACCGCAGCCACAGGATTTAAAGCTGCGGGAGTCTCCTGCGGTCTCAAAGAAAGCGGTAATAAAGATTTAGCTCTCATCTATTCTGAAGTTCCGGCCAAGCTTGCGGCCACTTTTACGGCGAGCAAGCTTTTAGGGGCCCCAATCATCATCAGCAAAAAGCATCTCCAAAACGGTCGAGCTCAGGCCGTGGTTATAAATTCAGGATGCGCCAATACCTGTACCGGAGAAAAAGGTCTCGAGGATGCCATTGGAATGGCGATAATTTCTGGCGATCTTTTGGGGCTAAATCCCTATGACGTCGCGGTGGCTTCGACCGGTGTCATCGGAGTCCGTCTCCAAATGGATAAGATAAAGCGGGGGATACAAGAGGCCGCCAAGACTCTGAGTGTCCAGGAAAATTTAAACGCGGCTGAAGCTATTATGACGACGGATTCTTTCACTAAAGAAAAGGCCTGTCAGTTTAAATTGGGAGAAAAAGTGGTCAAAATCGGAGGAATGGCCAAGGGAGCCGGGATGATCGCTCCAAAGATGGTCCTTCCCGGAAAAAAAGAAGCTCGAAAAAAAGAGGCTACCATGCTCGCTTTTATTACAACTGACGCCGATATCGACAGCGTTTTGCTCAAAGAAAGCCTGGAACAGGCGGTCAATCAATCATTTAACCGGATCACCGTTGACGGCGAGACTAGTCCCAACGATATGGTGCTTATTTTAGCCAATGGACGGGCGAAAAACGGAGAAATTGTCGCTGGAAGCAATGAGACCCGTGTTTTTCAAGAGGCCCTGAACTTTGTGACCAGCTCTTTGGCCACGATGATTGTAGAAGACGCTGAAGGGGCCACCAAATTTATCGCGATCGAGCTCCAAGGAGCAAAAAACCAAAAAGAGGCCAAAAAAGCGGCCTTTGCGGTGGCGAATTCCTTGTTAGTTAAAACAGCTTTTTTTGGAGAAGATCCCAATTGGGGAAGGATTATGTCGGCCCTCGGGCACGCCGGAGTGGAATTCAAGCCGGATGCTTGTGACATCTATTTCGGGCTGGTGCAAGTGGTTAAGGGCGGGCTCGGATTGTCTGTAAACGAAGAAAGGATCCGGGAAATTCTTAAGAATCGCGAGGTTAAAGTGACTATTAAACTAAACTTGGGAGAGGCCCGCGAAACCGTTTGGACTTCTGATCTCACTTATGATTATGTGAAGATAAACGCGGAATACCACACCTAACGAGCTGCACGTCGCAGGCTGCACGTCGCAGGCTAAAAAAAGCCAAGTTGAAATCGTGGTCAAGTTGATTAACAATTGAGCCACTTTTTAGGTTGGAGATTTATGGAAGAAGCTCTTGGAAAAGCGAAAATCTTAATGGAATCTTTGCCCTGGATAAAGGAGCATCACGGCAAGACGGCGGTGATCAAGTATGGTGGGAATGTTATGCTCAGTCCTCAGCTTAAGGAGTCCATCGCTTCCGACATCGTGCTTATGAAGTACGTCGGCTTAAATCCGGTGATTGTTCACGGAGGAGGCCCTGAGATAACTAGTTACATGAAGTCTCAGGGCAAAGAGGTTAAATTTGTTAAGGGTTTGCGGGTGACCGACAAAGAGACGATGGACATCGTAAAGATGGTCTTGGTGGGCAAGATCAACCTCGAAATGGTGTCTTTAATAAACAGTCATGCGAGCCCTACTAGGGGAGCGGGAAGATTAGCTGTTGGAGTAAGTGGCGACGATGGAGGGCTGGTTAGAGCCCGAAAGCTGTCCCCTAGCCTCGGGTACGTCGGAGAAGTTGAGGAGGTCAATCCAAAGATTTTGAGTGACTTGATTAAGGATGGTTTTACTCCGGTGGTGGCCTCCATCGGAGTGGGAAAAGACGGGGAAAGTTACAACATTAACGCTGATTCGGTGGCGGCCGCTATCGCTGTGGCCCTCAAAGCGGATAAAATGATTTTTTTGACCGATGTCCCCGGGCTTTTTCGAGACTTTAGCGACAAAAGCTCTCTGATTTCCGAACTAACCGATGATCAATGTTTGGAGATGATCGAAAAGCATCAAATAAAAGAGGGAATGATTCCTAAAGTAGAAGCGTGTATTCGAGTTCTGGTAGCGGGGATACACCGAGCTCACCTTCTGGACGGAACTCTTCCTCACGCTCTGCTCTTAGAAATCTTTACCGACAAAGGAATCGGAACCATGATTTTACCTAGTCCAAGTTGAATAGCGAATGGAACGGCACACAGTCCGTTCCCTACAACTCTTTTTAACGTAAGCGGCGGGATACGAGGTTTATGAGCCAGGACTAGGCGTAGGGACGGCCCCCTATCTACGGCCGTCCTGAGTTGGTTTTGTAGGGGCGGAACTCCGTGTCCGCCCGCAAAATGTAACTTAAATAGGAAAATACAGGAAAGCAAAAATGAACACTCTAGAAAGTATTATTGAACTCGAAAAACAGTACCACGTGGGCGTTTACAAACGCCTGCCGGTTTGTTTCGTTAAAGGAAAGGGAACCAGGCTCTGGGACACTGAGGGGAAGGAGTACCTAGATTTTGTGGCGGGTCT
>DATBWY010000001.1:0-3535 GCA_036514555.1 Candidatus Subteraquimicrobiales bacterium | reverse complement strand
AAAGCGTGGTATCGTGGCTGGGCGTAAAACCGGTACCCTCCCGCCACCTTACGGAGCAGAAATCCTCGGTACTCAGCCCGGTTTTCGTCAAGGAGTTCCTTCAAGATCTTATTAATTTCTCTTGGTTCGACCTCGGTTATTTCGGCCAGTTTTTGGGCGGATAATGGTTTATCGGCCACGAAAAGAAGAGACTCGACGATTCCCTTTAGCGGTTTCATTTAACCCCTCTTGTTTCATTTAACCCACTCATATTTACTTTACATTATAAAGTTGCCTACAAGCGACCTAAACAAAAATTATTTAGTCAGTGCTTAAGTTGTTCCCTAAGCGCAACCTTGATATCCCCAAAAGCCTGGGGCTGCTTCAAAAAGATTTTTCCCTGCTTGTGCAACTCTAAGAGTGCCAAAAAAGTAGCTATTATATCGCCTTTGTTTTGGCAATCTTTAGTTAAAACGGAAAGTTTTTGGCTTGCCTGATCCAGATTTTTTAGGATAAAATCAATTTTTTTGTTAACGTTCAAAGGAGAGGGAGCCGGCAAATAATACTCGGGCTGGGATTGAGAATTCTTAGCCAATATGGCTGTCAAAGTCTCAGCTAAATCCGCCACGGTAAAATCGGCTAACAAATCCGGGGGGTGAGTAGCGAATTTTTCCTCTAACACATTTTGGCGGGCAAAAAATCTTGCTTCTATTTCCCGTTTTTCTTCCAAAAAATCAGCCGCATTTTTAAATTTTTGAAACTCTAGGAGCTTTTCGGCCAGATCCTCTCTGGTCTGCGGGAAATCCGCGTCTTCTGCCTCCTCTTCTTCTTCGCTTAGCAAACCCTTGACTTTAATCTCGAGCAGGGTCGCCGCCACCAGTAAAAATTCAGAAGCCATTTCCAAATCAAGCGCCCTCATCTCTCGCAAATAATCCAGGTAATCAGCGGTAATTTGGGCCAAAGATATCTCGTAAATATCCAATTTTTTCCGGAGGATGAGGTCTAAAAGTAGGTCAAAAGGACCTTCATAAACCTCTGTCTTTATCTTGTAACTCATAGTATCTGTCTGTCCCAAGTCGTAGGGAACCTTTCTTCACCTTGTCGCTTATTCCCTAATATTTATTCGCTTTCTCACATCCTCAATGGTCAGGTGGGCAACTGGCTTAACCTGTTTCGCCCCCCGGGCCAAAAGCTCTTCCAATAAATCGGTCTCTTCTTCCAGTTCCTTTCTTTTGTCCCTGAAATCTTCTAGGGAGGAGTTTACCGTTTCGGCCAAGATGCTCTTGCATGCCACGCATCCTCTCTGGCCTTTCATGCATTTTTCCTTTATGTCAGAGAGAATCTCTTCGGAGACGATTTGGTGGAGCCAATATACAGAGCAAACTTCAGGGTGACCGGGATCGCTTACCCGGATTCTCGCGGGGTCAGTTATCATTATTTTTGTTTTTTCCTTAACCTCGGTGGGTGAATCCGTTAGATAAATCGCATTATTGTAGCTTTTGCTCATTTTCCGGCCGTCGGTACCAATAATTTTTTTGGCCGGCGATAAAAGAGGCTGAGGCTCGGTGAAATACTGACCATAGAAGTTATTAAAACGGCGAACAATCTCGCGGGCCAGCTCAAGGTGAGAGAGTTGATCCTCGCCAACCGGCACAAACTGACCCTGAACCAGCAAAATATCGGCCGCCTGAAGCACCGGGTAACCCAGAAAGCCATGAGTTGCAATCTCTTTCCCTTTTAATTCCTGCATTTGATCCTTGTAGGTAGGATTGCGCTCAAGCCAGGGCAGAGGAGTGAGCATCGAAAGGTACAGGGCGAGCTCGGCCACTTCGGGTAGGTCCGATTGACGGTAAATTTTACACTTTTCAGGATCCAAACCGACCGCCAACCAGTCCAGAACCATATCCTGGATGTCATTTTGAAGCTGGCTAGTATCCTCATAAATGGTGGTCAAGGCGTGCCAGTCCGCCACAAAAAAGAAGCATTCAAACTCGTGTTGCAGCCGGATCCAATTAGTCAAAGTGCCAAAGTAGTGACCCAAATGTAATCTTCCACTAGGACGATAACCGCTTAAAACACGCCCGCCCCGAAAAGTCTCTGTCCGTTTTACGGGCGTCAATATCTCCTCTTCAACAAATAAATCCACCTATTTTCTCCAGTAAAGGTTTTCATCTGTCTAAAAACTGTTCTTAAGGTTAGTTGGGGGTCCAGTTCGTCAAAACGGTTATCAACTCTCCGAGCATAGGGCAAATCATGAATTACTTTATCGTTAGGTTGCGTGTAGCCGACTGTGATCATGAACACTCTGAACTTGCTATCTACTTAAAATTTACTAAATGGTTTAAAGACACTCTAAAGGAAAAAGCTCAAGAGAAAGTTTACTATTGGGAACAGTATCCCCGAAATGAAAACCCCACCAAACACAAATATAACTAAAAACAAGACCAGGATTCCGTACCTTTCCCAAGCCCAATAGCTAGGGAGAACCCGGCGCGGCAGAAAAGCCGCCAGCACATTTGAGCCATCTAAAGGAGGTATAGGAAGTAAGTTAAATACCCCGAGGGCCGTATTTATCCAGACAATTGTCTCAATAACCCCGGAAAGAATAGTTTGATCAGGAAATAACCCCATTCTTATGGGCAGTCCAAATATAAAAGCGGTGGCGAAATTCGCTAAGGGGCCGGCCAATCCCACGTACATCATGTCTCTTTGGGGATTCCGAAAGTTGGAGGGATTAACCGGCACCGGTTTCGCCCAGCCAAATCCAACCAGAATAACCATTAAAGAACCTAGGGGATCAAGGTGCCTTATGGGATTCAACGATAGCCGCCCGCTGTTACGTGCCGTCGAGTCTCCTAAGAGATCAGCCACTTTTCCATGGGAAAATTCGTGAACCGTGATGGCTACAAGAAGAGCCACAATTCGAAATAAGAAGATCATTTCATCAATCCTCGCCCTGGCCTTGAGTTTTTTCCTTTAAAATTTTAACTCTTTCTTGGACAAATTTTAACTCGTCTTCTCTCGCCTTTAAACGTCCCTCCAGCTTGGCTCGCCAAAGACTTTCAAGAATCGTCCCGATCGCCGGAGAGGGTTCGAGCCCAAGCTTAAGCAAATCGTTCCCCCCAATCATTGGTCTGACCCCTTTGAGATGGGTCAAATAAAATTCAACTTTTCTTTTAGCCTCTTTTGAGAGGCTTTGGCAATGTATGTACACTAAATTTTCGTCGGGCACGGGTTTTAAGAGAAAGTAGAGATCGCTAAAGTTTAAGCGCTTGGGCGAGACTAGACCCTTAACAATTTGGGGCGAATCAAAAACTGCGTACTTGAGCTTTGAGGCGTCTTGTTTTCTTAATTTAAGTTTTTCGGCCAAGACATTAATCTCTTCTTCGTCTGAATTTTGAAGAAGGGCCATTAAATATACCAACCACTTCTCAGGCTTTGAAGCCAAGTGATAATCTAGGCGGGAAAGACTCACTTCAATTCGCCTAAAGGATCTTCTCAATTCCTCATCAACCTTTGATTTCGGGAAAAGCGGTTGTAAAATCTTAAGATCGTC